>NZ_JBBEOG010000010.1 GCF_037860835.1 Aquipuribacter nitratireducens
GGCGCCGAGCGCCTGATCCGACGATGAGCCCGGTCGATCTCCCGATCGACGACACCGCCGTCGCCCGCACCGTCCTGCCCTCCGGGGTCCGCGTCCTCACCGAGACGATGCCGGGGCTGCGCTCGGCGACCGTCGGCATGTGGGTCGGCGTCGGCTCCCGCGACGAGGCCGACGGCCACCACGGCAGCACCCACTTCCTCGAGCACCTGCTGTTCAAGGGCACGGGACGCCGGAGCCCCCTCGACATCGCCGAGGCGTTCGACACCGTCGGCGGCGAGGCGAACGCGGTGACGGGCAAGGAGCACACGTGCTACTACGCCCGCGTCATGGCCGAGGACACCGCCATGGCCGTCGACGTCATCGCCGACATGGTAACGAGCTCGACGCTCGACGAGGACGACTTCGGCTCCGAGCGCGAGGTCATCCTCGAGGAGCTCGCGATGGCGGAGGACGACCCGACCGACGTCGTGCACGAGCGCTTCGCCGAGGCCGTGCTGGGGGCGCACCCGCTCGGGCGGCCCATCGGGGGCACGCCCGAGACCATCCGCGCGGTGGGCCGCGACGACGTCCTCGCCCACTACCGCCGCCACTACGAGGCGCCCACGCTCGTGGTCACCGCCGCCGGTGGCGTCGACCACGACGACGTCGTGCGGCTCGTCGAGTCCGAGCTCGCCCGCGGCGGGTGGACGTCGCAGGCGCCGGGACGCCCCCGCCGCCCGCACGCCGGTCGCCGCGACGACGGTCCCGCCCGCGCGACCGGGTCCGACGTGGTCGTGCGCCGCGACACCGAGCAGGCGCAGGTCGTGCTCGGCACCTCGGGGCTCGCCGCGACCGACGAGCGCCGCTACGTCCTCAGCGTCCTCACCACCGTGCTCGGCGGTGGCATGAGCAGCCGGCTGTTCCAGGAGGTGCGGGAGAAGCGGGGCCTCGCCTACAGCGTGTACTCCTTCGCCTCCAGCTACACCGACGGCGGCTACGTCGGCCTCTACGCGGGCTGCAACCCGGCGAAGGTCGACACGGTCGTCGACCTGCTGCGCAGCGAGTGGGAGCGCCTCGCGGAGGACGGCCTCGACGCCGACGAGCTCGCGCGCGGCGTCGGGCAGATCGCCGGCGGCATGACCCTGGGACTGGAGGACTCCGGGTCGCGCATGACGCGCCTGGGCAAGGCCGAGCTCGTCCACGGCGCGTACACCGACCTCGACGAGGCCGTCGCGCGGCTGCGCGCCGTCACCCCCGAGCAGGTGCAGGCGCTCGCCGGGGAGCTGCTCGAGCGGCCCCGCACGCTCGCCGTCGTCGGGCCCTTCGACGAGGCCCGCGCGTTCGGCGGCACCGGGACCGCCGCGTGAGCCCCGCCGCCACGCGGGTCGTCGTCGCCGGCGCCGGCGGGCGGATGGGCCGCGCCGCCTGCGAGGCCGTCGACGAGGCCGACGACCTCGAGCTCCACGGCCGGGTCGGTCGTGACGACGACCTCGTGGCGGCGCTCGACGGGGCCGACGTCCTCGTCGACCTCTCGGTGCCGGACGCCTCGCCGGGCAACGTCGCGACGGCCGTCCGCGCCGGGGTCCACTGCGTCGTGGGGACGACCGGCTGGAGCGACAGCCGACTCGACGCGCTGCGCGCCGAGCTCGACGAAGCGCCGGCCGTCGGCGTGCTCGTCGCCCCGAACTTCTCCGTCGGGGCGCTGCTGGTGGCGGACTTCGCCGCGCGGGCCGCCCGGTTCTTCGAGTCCGTCGAGGTCGTCGAGCTCCACCACCCCGACAAGGTCGACGCCCCGTCCGGCACCGCGGTGCGCACGGCGCGGGGGATCGCCGCGGCCCGGGCCGCGGCCGGGCTCGGCCCCTCGCCGGACGCGACGACGCAGTCCCTGCCGGGGGCGCGCGGCGCCGACGTCGACGGGGTGCGGGTGCACGCCGTCCGGCTGCGGGGTCTCGTCGCGCACCAGGAGGTGCTCCTCGGCGGGCCGGGGGAGCAGCTGACCCTGCGCCACGACAGCCTCGACCGGTCCTCCTTCATGCCGGGTGTGCTCCTCGGCGTCCGGCAGGTGGCCGGACACCCCGGCCTCACGGTCGGGCTGGAGCACTGGCTCGACCTGTGACCGGTCGCGAGCGCGCCCCTCGGCGCCCGGTGCCGTGGCCGAAGGTCGTCGTCGTCGTGCTCCTCGTCGTCCTCGGCTTCTACCTCGCGGGGCTGCTCGCTCGGGCGGTCGCCGTCGCGCAGGACGGCTCCGTCGTCGGGTGGGGCCTCGCGGCCGGCCTCGTCGCGCTCGTCCTCGCGGGCGCCCTGGCCGTGGCCGCGGAGCTCCGCTTCGGCGCCGCCACGCAGCGGCTCGGGCGGCAGCTCGAGGCGGAGGACGCCCTGCCCGAGGTCCCCGTGCGCCGCCCTGGCGAGCCGAGGGACCGCGCGGCCGAGCAGGCCGCGTTCGACCGCCACCGGGCTGAGGTGCAGGCCGACCCGGACGCGTGGCGGGCGTGGTTCCGCCTGGCGCTGGCCTACGACGCCGCCGGCGACCGGCGGCGCGGGCGGGCCGCCGCGCGGCACGCCGTCCGGCTCCACCGCGCGGCTCCGGGCGCCTGAGCGGCTCCTAGCGCGTCCCCGGCGCGAGCGCCTGCTCCCGCGGCGGGACCGGTCCGGCGACGGCGTCGACGACCTGCGCCACGCCCTCCTCCAGGGGGCCGCGACGGAACCGCATCCGCCACACCCACGCGACGACGAGCGCGACCAGGGAGTGCACGATCCAGTCGCCCGGGTCGGTCAGGCCGGGTTGGCCCGCCCACACCGCCACGACGTGCGCGGAGTACAGGGTGAGCGTCATGGAGCCGGCAGCGGCGAGCGGCAGCAGGACGGCGCCCGCCGGGCCGCGTGCGACGAGCAGGCAGGCGCCGACGACGGCGAGCGCCACCCCCGCCGTGCCGAGGAGGTCGAGCGGGGCGCCGCTGTGCGGCGTGCGGATCGCGAGCCACCACCACGACGAGGTCGGCGTGGTGCCGAAGAACGGCCCCTCGACCCCGCGCCCGCTCAGCGGGTCGCCGCCGGCGAGCGCACGTTGCGCCGCCGCCGTCGACAGCAGCGCCCACGACACGAGCCAGCTGCCGGCCGCGAGCAGCAGCCCCGAGCCGACGAGCCCGAGCGCGGTCGCGGTCCGTCGCAGCGGGAGACGGCCCACCGCGGCGCCCAGCAGGAGGTAGCCGAACCACGTGAGCACGGGGTAGTAGCCCGTGAGCAGCAGGTCCTGGAGGGAGGCGACCGGCTGCACGAGCAGTCGTTCCAGCCCGACCTGCGGACCCGGCCCGTCGAGGCCGAACGTCAGCCGCAGCCACTGGGAGGCGACGGGGGCGAGCAGGAGCCACAGCCCACCCCCCAGGGCGAGCACGGCCGCCGGCAGCCGCACGAACGGCACGACGAGCACGAAGAGCACGGCGTAGTACTGGAGGATCACGGCGACCGGCGGGCCGAGGCTCGCGAGGGTGAGGCCGACGACGAGGACGAGGACCGCGCGCACCGCCGTCCGCGCCCACGCGTGGCCGAGCGAGGTCCGGGGCCCGTCGGTGGCCCCGTCGGCGAGCGCGAGGCCCGCGCCCGCGAGGAGGGCGAACGTCGCCGACGCCCGACCGTCGGCAAGCGCGAAGGCGGGGTTCGCGGTGCCGTCGGACAGGCTCCGGTCGAGCAGGTGCGTCGCCATCATGCCGAGGAGGGCGAGCCCGCGGGCGGCGTCGACCCCCCGCAGGCGACGCGAGCCCAGGAGCGGTCCGGGCCGCTGCGCCGTGTCGGTGCGCGTCACGCGGGCTCGAGCCAGGCGCTGAGGCGCACCTCCGGCCACACCGTCCGGGCGTCGACGTCGTCGTCCCGGGTGCTGTCGTCCCCCGTGCCGTCGCCCCCGGCCAGGGCGCGCCGGCGCCTCGCGCCGTCCGGGGCGAACCCGGCGCCCTGCAGGAAGGCCCGGCGAGGGGCGTCGTCGACGTGGACCCACGCCTCGAGCCGCTCGACCCCGCGCGCGCGGGAGGTGTCGGCGACCGCGGCGAGGAGGCGCGACCCGTGCCCCTGGCGGGTGTGGAGGGGGTCGACCTCGAGGGCGACGAGCTCGACCGCGGCCGGGTCGTCGGGGACGGGGGCGGCGGCGGCGAAGCCGGCGACGATGCCGTCGCCGACCGCCACGTGCACCGTGTGGGCGGGGGAGGGCGGCGCGAGGACGGCGTCCCGCCACGCCTCCGCGAGGGCCGCGGCGCCCAGGGCCTCGACGACGCGAGGCGGCAGGAGCGAGGCGTACGGACCGGTCCACGACCGTGCGTGGACGGCGCCGATGGCGGGCACGTCGGCGTCGCGGGCCGGGCGCACCGAGCGGTCGGCACCGGCACCTCCGCCGAGCGGGCTCGTCATGGCGCCGATCGTGTCACGGGGACGCACGACGCCCGCGCCGGGGTGGGCGCGGGCGTCGAGGTGGAGTGCGGTCCGTCGTGGCTCAGGCCTGGCCGGAGCCGATCTGCTTCTCGGAGCGGGCGTCGAGGCGCTCGCCGTCCGCACCGTGCGCCGCGGAGTCGATGGCGTCGACCTCGTCGTGGGCGCCGTGGCTGTGCGCGGCCGCCAGCTCGGCGGGCGTGACCGGCTCGACCCGGTCCTCGAAGTAGAAGCGCGAGAGCCGGCGCCGCATCCCGTCCGCCCACGCCCCCTTGCGCCGGACGCCGTTGGCGTCCGTCACCGGGCCCGGGTCGAGCGGACGGTACGCCTCGTGCTGCACGAGCTCCCAGCGCTCGAACTCGTCCATCGGGCGGTGCCGCTCGAGCACCTCGCCGGTGTCGAGGCGGTACACCTGCCCGGTCTCGACGCCGTGGAGGACGCGCTCGCGGTCACGACGCTGCAGGCCCAGGCAGATCCGCTTGGTCACGATGAACGCGAGCGGCGGGGCGACGAACATCATGACCCCGACGAAGCGGGTGATGTCGTTGATCGCGAGGCCGAGCTGGACGGCGAGGATGTCGTTGCCGCCGTTGGCCCACATGAGCACGTAGAACGTGAGCGCCATGACGCCGAGCCCGGTGCGCGTCGGGGCGTTGCGGGGACGGTCGAGCAGGTGGTGCTCCCGCTTGTCGCCCGTCGCTGCCGCCTCGATCCACGGGTACGCGACGAGGACGGTCGTGATGAGGCCCGGCAGGACGACCGCCGGCAGGAGGATGTTGCCGCTCAGCACGTAGCCGAAGATGTTCACCTCGAGCCAGCCCGGCATCGTCCGGACGGCGCCGTCGAGCCAGCCCATGTACCAGTCCGGCTGTGACCCGGCGGTGACCGGCGAGGGGTCGTACGGCCCGTACGCCCAGATGGGGTTGATCTGGACGAACGCCGCCATGAGGGCGATGACGCCGAAGACGATGAAGAAGAAGCCGCCGGCCTTCGCGACGTACACCGGCAGCAGCGGGTACCCGACGACGTTGCCGTTGGTGCGGCCCGGCCCCGGGTACTGCGTGTGCTTGTGCAGGACGACGAGGAACAGGTGCGCGGCGATGAGCGCGAGGAAGATCGCGGGCAGCAGCAGCACGTGGATGGTGTAGAGGCGGGGGATGAACGCCTCGCCCGGGAACTCGCCTGCGAAGGCGAAGAAGTGGATGTAGGTGCCGATGAGCGGGATCGCGAGGATGATCGCCGCCGCGATCCGGAGCCCGGTGCCGGACAGGAGGTCGTCGGGCAGCGAGTAGCCGGCGAAGCCCTCGAAGATGGCGAGCAGGGCGAGCAGGGCGCCGATGACCCAGTTGAGCTCGCGGGGCTTGCGGAACGCGCCGGTGAAGAAGACCCGCATCATGTGGACGACGGTCGCCGCCACGAACACGAGCGCGGCCCAGTGGTGGATCTGCCGCATGAGCAGGCCGCCGCGCACCTCGTAGCTGAGGTCGACGGTCGAGGCCCACGCCTCCGACACGAGCTTGCCCTGCGCGGGCTCGTACGGACCCTCGTACTCGATGAGGGCGACCGAGGGGATGTAGAAGAACGTGAGGAAGACGCCTGTGACGAGGCAGATGATGAAGCTGTAGAGCGCGATCTCGCCGAGCATGAAGGACCAGTGGTCGGGGAAGATCTTGCGGGCGCCGCCGCGGACGACCCCGCCGAGGCCGAGCCGGGAGTCCGCCCAGCCGCCGAGCTTGCCCGTGCGGGTGGTGTACTCGGGCTCCCGCGTCGCCGTCGTCGCGCTCATCAGGCCTCCTCAGCCATCCGTCGTGCGTCCTGCTCGCGCTCCCAGTAGGAGGGTCCGACCGGCTCCGAGAAGGGAGCAGTCGCAACCAAGTATCCCTCGTCGTCCACGGCGATGGGCAGCTGGGGGAGGGGTCGCTTCGCCGGGCCGAAGATGACCGCGCAGTCCTGCGTCACGTCGAACGTCGACTGGTGGCACGGGCACAGCAGGTGGTGGGTCTGCTGCTCGTACAGGGCGACCGGGCAGCCCATGTGGGTGCAGATCTTCGAGTACGCGACGATCCCCTCGTAGGCACCCGCCTGGGCGCCGGGGGACAGCTCGTCGGCCTCGAGGCGCATGAGGAGCACCGCGGCCTTCGCCTTCTCGTCGAGGAAGTGGCTCGCCTCCTCGATGCCCTCCGGCTGCACGTGGACCACCTGGCCGATGACGAGGTCGGTGGCACGGATCAGCTGGCCCGTGGGGTCGGTGACGAGCCGGGTACCCGCCTCCCACAGGGTCTCGGCGAGGACGCCCTCGGGGTTCGGGCCCGTGTCCTTGAGGAGCACGACCGCCGGCAGCGGGGCGAGCGCGACGGCGCCGATGAGGGTGTTCCGGATGAGCGGGCGGCGGCCGATCCCGGACTCGCCGACGCCGGTGGCGAGGATCTCGGCCGCCTCCGCCTGCTCCTCCCGGGTGCCGTGGATCTGGTGGCGGTCCTCCACGGCCTCGGCGTCCGGCATGAGGGTCTTGGCCCAGTGCACGGCACCCACACCGATGCCGAAGAGCGTGAGGAAGATGCCGGACCCGAGGAGCGCGTTGGACAGGAAGATGCGCCCCTCCTCCGCCTGGTCGCGCAGGGGGACGGCGAAGTACCCGACGAGGGTGAGGATCGTGCCGATGATCGACAGGCCGAAGAGCACCGCGACCTGCAGCTCGGCGCGCCGCGCCGCACGCGGGTCGGTGTCGGCCATCCGGTGCTGGTGGGGCGGCAGCCCCGGGTTCTCGAACCGCTCCGGCAGCGCCGCGCCGCGCTCGGCGACGTCGGTGCCCGTGCGGCCGTGGGCCACGTCGGTGCTGCTCGGCTGCTCTCCCGTACGCCGGGTCATGTCGTCGCTCACCGTGCCTTCGCCCCCAGCCAGATCGCGCAGGCGACGAGGGCCGTCATGCCGACCACCCAGACGAACAGGCCGTCGCCCACGGGCCCGAAGGACCCGAGGGACAGCCCGCCGGGGGACGGCGTCGTGTCGAGGTAGTCGAGGTACGCGATGATGTCGTTCTTCTGCTGCGGGTCGAGGGTCTGGTCGCTGAAGACCGGCATCGACTGGGGCCCGGTCACCATCGCCTCGTAGACGTGGACGGGCTCGACGCCCTCGAGCCCCGGCGCGTACTTGCCCTCGGTGAGGGCGCCGCCGGAACCGGCGAAGTTGTGGCACATCGCGCAGTTGACCCGGAACAGCTCGGCGCCCTCGGCGACGTCGCCGTTCTCGGGGTCGAGGTACTGCGCCTCCGGGATCGCGGGCCCGGCGCCGAAGGCCGTCGCGACGTAGGCGGCGAGGGCCCGGGTCTGCTCGGGCGTGTACTGCGGCCCGCGCTTCGGCACCTGCGGCCCCGACGCCTGGGCGGGCATGCGACCCGTCCCGACCTGGAAGTCGACCGACGCCGCGCCGACGCCGATGAGGGAGGGCCCGGCGACGTTGCCGTCGGCGCCCTCGTAGCCGCCCGCGCCGTCGAGCCCGTGGCACGTCGCGCAGTTCGCGACGAACAGCTCCTGCCCGAGGGCGATCTCGTCCTCGCCCCACGCGGGGCTCGCCTCGGCCCGGGTCGGCGCGACCGCCGCGTACGCCAGGCCTGCCGCCAGCAGGGCCGCGAGCAGGACGACGACCAGCGCCAGCGGGTGGCGGCGGTGGCGCATGACTGCGTTCACTGGGTGATCAGCCCCTCAGCTGAAGTAGACGGAGATGAACAGCGCGATCCACACCACGTCGACGAAGTGCCAGTAGTACGACGTGACGACCGCGGCGGTCTCCTCGGAGTGGCCGAAGCGGCGGGCGGCGAAGGTGCGGCCGATGACGACGAGGAACGCGAGCAGGCCACCGGTGACGTGGAGGCCGTGGAACCCGGTCGTGAGGTAGAAGGTCGAGCCGAAGGGCGAGGACGACATGGTGAGGCCCTCGTGGACGAGCTCGGCGTACTCGAACACCTGCCCCGACACGAAGATCGCACCGAGCAGGAACGTGAGGACGTACCACTCGCGCATGCCCCACTGGCCGAGCTGGAACCAGCGGCCCGTGCGGGAGGGCTGGAAGCGTTCGGCGGCGAACACGCCGAACTGGCACGTGACGGAGCTCGACACGAGGATCAGGCAGTTGACGGCGGCGAAGGGGATGTTGAGCATCTCCTGGCCGGCGGCGTACGCCTCGGGACGGATCGAGCCGAGCGTGAAGAACATCGCGAACAGGGCCGCGAAGAACATGAGCTCGCTCGAGAGCCAGACGATGGTCCCGACCGACGTGAGGTTGGGCCGGTTGACCACCGCAGGGGCGCCCGTGCCGACTGCCGTTGCTGCTGCCACGGCGTCAATCTAACCCGTGGGCGCACGGAAGGAGAGGGCACCCCTGCGCGAGGGCGGGCGCCGTGTCGCGTCGCCGAGCCGTGCTCGAGCTCGACAGGTGCCGTCCGGTCAACGCACGAGCCGCCCGGTAGATTCCCGCGCATGAGCGCCACGTCCTCCTCCGGCTCCCTCTCGGCCGCGCCCGACCCCGCTGCGCAGGAGCAGTCCGAGCGGTGCGTCGTCGCGGTGTACAGCGACGACCGCACGACGCGGGAGGCCGTGCGGCGCGCGGTCGGGCGGCGGCCGGCGGCCGACGTCGCGCTCGTCGAGTGGCACGAGTTCGCGACGCTGCCCGCGCTGCTGCGCGCGGTCGACACCCGCCGCTTCGACGTCCTCGTCCTCGACGGCGAGGCCGCCCCCGCCGGCGGGCTCGGCGTCGCGCGCCAGCTGAAGGACGAGATCTACGACTGCCCGCCCGTGCTCGTGCTCACCGGGCGCCCGCAGGACGCCTGGCTCGCGGCGTGGTCGAAGGCCGAGGCGGCGGTGCCGCACCCCCTCGACCCCCGGGCGCTCGCCGACGCCGTCGCCGGTCTCGCCCGTCGTCGCGCCGGAGGTCGCGCGGCCGGGGCCCGCAGCGCCACGTGAGCGTGCCGACGTGGGCGGGCGTGCTCGACACGCTCGCGCGTCGCGAGGACCTCGACCGCGACCAGACGCGGTGGGCGCTCAACGAGGTCATGAGCGGGGAGGCGGACGCCGCCCGGCTCGCCGGGCTCCTCGTGGGGCTGCGGTGCAAGGGCGAGACGGTCTCCGAGGTCACCGGTCTCGCCGAGGCGATGCTCGCCCACGCCGTCCCGCTCGAGGTGCCGGGCCCCGTGCTCGACGTCGTGGGCACGGGCGGTGACGGCGCCCGGACCGTCAACATCTCGACGATGGCGGCGCTCGTGGCCGCCGCGGCGGGGGCGACGGTCGTGAAGCACGGCAACCGGGCCGCCTCGTCCTCGTGCGGGACCGCGGACGTCCTCGAGGAGCTCGGGCTCGACCTCGAGCTCGACCCGGCCGACGTCGCCGCGAGCGCACGCGTCCACGGCATCACGTTCGCCTTCGCAGCGCGCTTCCACCCGGCGATGCGGCACGTCGGACCGGTCCGGCGCTCGCTCGGCATCCGGACGGTCTTCAACTCCCTCGGTCCGCTGACGAACCCCGCGCGGCCCGCCGCCATGATGCTCGGCGTCGCCGACGAGCGGCACGCCTCGATCATCGCCGGGGTGCTGGCGGCCCGCGGCACGACCGCGCTCGTGGTGCGCGGGGACGACGGGCTCGACGAGCTGACGACCACGGCGCCGTCGTCGGTGCGTGTCGTCGTCGGCGGCGAGGTGGCGGAGACCCGGGTCGAGGCCACGGCGGTCGGGCTCCCGCCCGCGACGATCGCCGACCTGCGCGGCGGCGACCGTGGCATGAACGCCGGCGTGGTGCGCTCGGTCCTCGGCGGGCAGACGGGCCCGGTGGCCGATGTCGTCGTGCTCAACGCCGCCGCGGGGCTGCTCGCGCTCGACCTCGTCGAGGGCGACCGGTCGGCGGCCGACGTCGCCGACCAGCTGCCGCACCACCTCGAACCCGCCCTGGAGCGGGCACGTGCGTCGCTCGTGGACGGGCGGGCGCAGCAGGTGCTGCACAGCTGGCTGGGCTGAGGGACGCGAGCGGCGTACTGGGGCGGCGTCGCGACCCGTCTCCCGCGGACGGCCGGGCAGAGGGGTCACTCGAGCCCGGATGCCCAGCGCTTGAAGACAGGTTGTGTTCGCGTGGACCAGGGCTCGGCATCCATTACCTCGGGGTAGCCGAAGTTGGTGAGTGACAGTGGCTGCGCACCACCCAGCGGGTCCTGGACACGAGGCCGCGGGCCCATCGTCTTCAGGTGCCATTCCAGAACGAGGCACGCCTCGGCCGCCACCCGTAGGGCATCCCTCATCTCGGCCGGGTCGAGCCGGCCTTTCTGCACGCCTGTTCGAATTGACGCATCGACGTCCGTGCCGAGTCGCTCGACCAGCCACAACGACAGGGGACCGACGTCGTCGTACCCGGCGACGACCCGCGCCCTGAGGCCGAGCAGGCGCCCGCGCCACCGCAGCAGGTAGACCCTGCCGTCCCCGGCGCGCCCGAGCAGCCCTGCGGATGCGAGGACGTCGCCCGTACGGACGTCCTCGACGTACAGTCCCTCGTTCAGCCTGACGCCGTCGCCGAAGAGGGCCGCGACCTGCTCGGCGGACCCGTCGTCGTGGAACTCGAACATCAGGCTCATCGTCACAGGAGGATGTGAGGCACGTCGACCGAGGGCTCAGCGTGCTCGGGTCCCGCCTCGGTCTTGAACGTCCTTCCCCCGGGCCCCACCAACCGGTCTGCGCGCTAGGAGTACGTCGGCTCCGTACCGCTGGACGAGTCGCTGCTCGCGCTCGACCCGTCTGACGGCCTGCCGGGCGTCCGCGTCGCCGGGCATGTGGGAGGTCATCGGCGCCGACGGCGGCCACATCGGCGTGGCGCTCGAGCGCCAACAGCACATGGACGTGGACGCGTTGCGGGAGCACGCCGCCGCTGCTGGGCTGACGCCCCAGGAGACCACCGACAGCCGGCTCCGGTGGGGCGTGCCCGAGGTCGCCGGCCACATCTCCGGTGGCGTCATGCTGGGTGAGGGCACCGACCTGCTCGTGCTCCGGGTGGAGTCGAGCAGCGACGACCTCGAGCGGGTCTTCCGAGCCGACGCCGCCACCCGGTCCGCTGCCTTCCTCGAGCGGATGGGCAAGGTGCTGGTCAGCGGTGCGCCGTCCTTGGACGGACGCCGCTGAGACACCCTCCGCGTCGGCGGTGATGCTCGCTCGAACGCCTTCGAGGTGTCCTCATGAGTGCGGTCAGGTGGGTTCCGTGCTCGACGTCGTCGTGTTCGGTCCTAGCGGGCAGCTGCCGTCCGCACCGTTGGTCCCGTGAGCCGTCGTCGCCTCGTGTCGCTCGTGGTCACGCTCGTCTGCTGAGCAACCACCCGAGAAGCGGGCTCACGTCCACCTCGGGGTGGGTGAGCGCCCATGCGCGCAACGCCTCCCCGTAGCGCCAGGACGGCCCGCCGGGGTCCGTGATGCTCTCCGCCTCTGCGACGAGCTGCTCGACGCGCCCGACCAGTTCACGTATTCGTTCGGCCCGGACCGCGTGGACCGCGAGGTGGGTACGCGCTCGGATGCTGAGTCGGTCCTCCGGCCATTTCTTGGCGTGCTCCCTACGCGCCCTGGCGTAGGCGCTCACCGCCGCGTCGAGATCCGGGTCGACGTCCGAGAGGGGTACTTCGGGACCCTCCCTCCCGACCGCGTCCGGCGGCTCCTCCGGCCTTGTGGCACGGCGAGCGACGAGAGACGTGGTCGCGGTGTCCACCCGCTGCAGCAGAGCTTCTCGCTCGACGTACGGGGAAGCCCACCTCCACCTGGTCGGAGGCGTCTGGTGCTTCCATGTGCCATCGGGATACCACGCTGTGGCGCGTGCGTTGTCCTGGACGATCGTGCCGTCGGCCAGCTGGACCCTCACCGCGTTGAACCCCCACTCGCGTGGCGACCACTCGACGTGACCCATGACGGCGGCTTCCGCTGCCTGCCGGATGACGGCGACGGTGTCCGTGGTGCGGGGCATGGTCCCGAACTGTGTGCCGGCCGCACTGAAGAGGAGCATGTCGACCTCCTGGTGCCAGCTGAAGGGGACCGCGCCGACAGAGAAGGGCCTGATGCTGACGGTCTCGTAATCGCCGTCGCGTGCAGCAGGGTTGCCTGGACTTGGATCCTGGCGCCTCGTGAGGATGTGCGCGTACCCGAAAGTGTGGTCGCGGAGGTCGGCTCTCAGCTGCCGCAGTCCGGCGGCGACCTCATCTGACGGGATGGACCACTGAAGGCTGTCCCGAGACGGCACAAGCGCATCACAGCACTTCACGAGGGACAACTGCCACCGCGTCGCCCGCCTTCACCCTTGTCCGTGACTCACCCCTCGTCGCCCGGGACCCGCCACAGCGAGGCGCCCTGCTGCGCGCGCGGACCGGTCCGCGCCGCACCGGCGGCCTCGACGAGGTGCAGCCGCGCCCACCGGGCGGCCGCGCCGACGGGCAGGGCCCAGCCGGCGTCGGCGCGCACGAGGCGGACACCTGGCTGTCCGAGCCAGCGGACGAGCAGCGTCGCCTCCTCCGTCAGCCCCGCCGGCCCGGGCCGCTCGGGGGCCGGGACGTGCTCGGCCGTGGCGACGAGCGCCTCGACGGCGGGCATGACGGGATCCCCCCGGCGGGTGGTCGCGGCCCCGGCGAGGCGGCCGTGGCGCACGCAGGCGAGCTCCCACCCGCCGGTGCCCTGGGGGCGGGCGGCGACGACCTCGCCGCAGCGGACGAGGGCACGCACCTGCTGCGCGCGGTCGAGGCCGCGCACGAGCACCGCCAGCCGGTCGCGGTGGGCGGCCGCCTCCTCGTAGCGCTGCTGGTCGGAGAGGCGGTTGACGCGCGCGACGAGCGCCTCGACGAGCGGTCCGAGGTCGTCCTCGAGGGCCCGGCGGGCCGCGTCGACGACCTCGTCGTAGTGGGTGTCCGGACCGGTGAGGCACGGCGCGGTGCAGCGTCCCAGCTCGGCGAGGACGCACGCGCTGCCGCCGCCCCGCCGGGCGATCCTCGTGGTGCACGTGCGCAGAGGGAGGGCCGCGTGGACCGCCTCGACGGCGCTCCGCGCGAGCGAGCGGCTGCCGAACAGGCCGACGTACGACGCACCCGCGCGATCCGCCCGCGGACGGGCGACGACCGAGAGCCGTGGCGCGGGCTCGTCGGTGAGCACGACCCACGCGGACTTCTCCGGGCGCGTGGAGCGGCGGTTGTACGGCGGTCGGTGCTCTGCGAGCAGACGCAGCTCCCGCACCTGCGCCTCCAGCGGGGTGGCGCACAGGACGTGGTCGACGCGCGCGGCGACCGACACCATCTCGGTCATGCGGCGGCGGCGCTCCGCCTGCGTGAAGTACGAGCGGACCCGGCTGCGGATGTCGAGGCTCGACCCGACGTAGAGGACCCGCCCTCCCGCGTCGAGGAAGCGGTAGACCCCGGGGGCGGACGGCAGGCCGTCGGCGAGGTGGCGGTGAGGGCGGCGCCGCTCGTCGGTCCGGCAGAAGTCGAGGAGCTGCTCGACGGTGGAGACGCCCCGGGCCCGGGCCAGGAGCCCGTGGAGGACGTCGACCGTGGCGCGGGCGTCCGCGAGCGCCCGGTGCTCGGGGGTCGTGGCGGACCGGAAGAACCGGGCGAGGCTCGCGAGCCGACGGTTCGGCACCTCGTCGGACGTGACGAGCCGTCGCGCCAGCAGCACGGTGTCGACGACCTCGAACCTGGGGAACGGACGCTGCTGCCGGCGGCAGGCGGCGCGCAGGAACGACACGTCGAAGCCGGCGTTGTGGGCGACGAGCACGCTCCCGGCGGCGAAGTCGAGGAAGGCCGGGACGGCGGCCCGGGCGTGCGGGGCCCCCACGAGCATGGCGTCGGTGATCCCGGTGAGGAGCGCGATCTGCGGCGGGACGGCCACACCGGGGTCGACGAGGGTCTGGAACTCGCCCAGGACCTCCCCGCCGCGAACCCGGACCGCCCCGATCTCGGTGATGGCGTCCCGCGCGGGGCTGCCTCCCGTGGTCTCGAGGTCGACGACGGTGAACGTGACGTCGTGCAACGGCCTGCCCAGGTCCTCGAAGCTGCCCTGGACCGCGAGCGCCGGCGGCGCGGACGGCACGGTCGTCATGTCCGCGGACGCTAGGCGGGGGGCGCGACACAAGCCGAGAGGCGCGCGGGCACCCGTGTCCGGAGGCCGGTCGGGCGGCTTGTGTCCGGCCCGCTCCCTAGCGTCCGCGGCATGCTCATCGACTGCGACACGTGCACCGCCCGACCGGCCGGCTGCCAGGACTGCGTCGTCACCCACCTGCTCGGCGCCGGGCCGGCGGCCGGCCGCCCGGCGGCGGACCTCACGAGCGGCGAGGTCGCCGCGGTCGCGGTCCTCGCCGCCTCCGGGCTGGTGCCGCCGTTGCGGCTGACCCCGCCGGCGGGCGGGGCGGCAGCCCGCGGGCGACCCCTCGGAGCCGACCCCACCGGACGCGCCACCGGGTGAACCGCCGGGCGGGCGGCGCCGTCGCGGGTACCGTGATGCGGTGGGACCGCGGGGTGTCGAGCGCGTGCGGCCCGACGACGTCCACGCCGCCCTCCTCGCCGCCGCGGGGGTGCTCGTCGCGCTCGTCCTCGTCGTGGCCGTGCTGACGCCGCGCGCCCTCGTCGTCGACGTCGCGCGTGCGCCCGAGGCCGCGGAGGCGGCCGGCGGTGACGGGGCCGCCGTCGGGACCGCCGGACGGCCCGTGCCGTCGGTCCCCGCCGCGCCCACCGATGACGCTCCTCCGCCCACCCTCCCGTCGACGGAGGCGCCCGCCGGCGCCGGACCGGACCCCGACGCCGTGGCGCGGGAGGACGTGCTCGCCGCGCTGGGGTCGGCGCTGCAGCGTCGGGACCGGGCCGCTCTCGCCGGCGTGGACCCCGCCGGGTGGCAGGCCGCCGGTGGCGACGAGGCGTCCTACCGGGCCCTGACCGGGCTCCCCGTCACGCGGTTCACGTCCGCCTACGTCGCCGACAGCCTCGCTCCGGAGGGTGCGGAGGGGACCGCCGGGTGGACCGCCCGGGTGCGGACCACGTACGGCCTCGGCGCAGCGGTCCCCGTCGAGCGGCTCGACACGGTGCGCCTCGAGGGCAGCGCCGGGGCCTGGCGTCCGACGGGGTGGCAGCCCTGGCCGGAGGAGGGCGCGATCGGCACGAGCGCCCCGTGGGACCTCGGTCCCGTCGCCGCGTTCCAGGGGGAGCGGTCGCTCGTGCTCGCCTGGCTCGCGACGGGCGCGGGCCAGCCCGGCCCGCGGACCGCCGAGGAGGCGACGGCCTGGGCGCGGCAGGTGGCCGGCTGGGCGGACACCGGGTCCGTCACCGTCGACTCCTTCGTCGGCACCGGGTGGCCGCAGGTCAGTCTCGTGCTGGCCCCCGCGACGACCGCCCAGTTCGAGGCGCTGACGCCGGGGGAGCGCCCCGGCACGGAGGAGGTCCTCGCCGCCCTCACGACCGACGTCACGACCCCCGAGGGCCCGGGCGACGTCGTGCTCCTCAACCCCACCGCCCGCGGCGACCTCGTGCCGGACACGTGGCAGGTGACCGTCACCCACGAGCTCGTCCACGTCGCGGCCGGTGCCCGCTGGGGCGACGACCAGGAGCTGTGGCTCGCCGAGGGACTCGCGGACCTCGTGGGGTGGTCGACGGTCGTGCCCGGTCGGGTGGACCGCGAGCTCGTGGCCGCCCGGCTGCTGTCGCGGGTGGGACGCGGGGAGGCCGCTGTCGACCGGCTGCCCCCGCCCGAGGCCTTCGCCGGCAGCGACCCCGACACGGTGGGCGACGCGTACGAGGGCGCGTGGCTGGCCGCTCTGCTCCTGCAGGACGAGATCGGGACGGACGCCCTCCTCGAGCTCTACGCCGCGGCGTCCGACCCGACGGCGGGCGCCGACCCCGTGGCACGGACCGACGCCGCCCTCCGCGCGGCGACCGGGCAGGGCCGCGACGCCTTCGAGCAGCGGTGGGGCGACTACGTCACGGCCCTCGCGGCCGGCGCGGGGTGACGGCCCCGCCGGCGCACCCCCGCACCGTCGTCGTCACCAACGACTTCCCGCCGCGCTCCGGGGGGATCGAGACCTACGTCGCGGCGCTGCTCGCCCGGCTCGACCCGGACCGCCTCGTCGTGCACGCGTGCGCCCCGGACGGCGGCGGACCCGGCCTCAGGGAGGCCGCCGAGCACGACGCCCGGCTGCCGTTCCGGGTGGTGCGCGACCCCGACCGGACGCTCCTGCCGTCGCCGGCCCTGGCGGCACGCGTCCGCCGCACGGTGTCCGCCGCCGCGGCCGAGGCCGTGTGGTTCCCGTCGGCGGCACCGCTCGGCCTGCTCGGTCATGCCGTGCGTACGGCCGGCGTACGCCGGGTCGTCGCGAGCGCCCACGGGCACGAGGTGTGGTGGGCCCGCGTGCCGGGCAGCCGCGCGGCCCTGCGGCGGCTGGGGGACGCCGTCGACGTCGTGACGTTCGACAGCGCCGTGGTGCGTCGGCCGATCGCGACGGCCCTGTCGCTGGCCGCGCGCGCGCGGACGGCGCAGCTGCGGCCCGGGGTCGACGCGACCCGCTTCCGCGCGACGGAGCGGACCGGGTGGCGCGCCCCCGGGGCGCCGGTCGTCCTCTGCCTGTCGCGCGCCGTCCCCCGCAAGGGCCACGGGCGGCTGCTCGCCGTGTGGCCCGAGGTCCGGCGGCGGCACCCCGGCGCCCGGCTCCTGCTCGCCGGCGGGGGGCCGCTCGTGCCGCGCCTGCGTGCCCGGGCGGCGCAGGTGCCCGGCGCGGAGGTCCTCGGGCGCGTCCCCGACGCGGACCTGCCGGGCCTCTACGCGGCCGCCGACGTCTTCGTCCTGCCGGTCGCGGACCGCCTGGGTGGTCTCGTCACGGAGTCGCTCGGCATCGTGCTCCTCGAGGCCGCCGCAGCCGGCCTGCCCGTGGTCGCCGGTCGAGCCGGCGGCACCGTGGAGGCGGTCCTCGACGACCGGACGGGGGTCCTGCTCGACGCCCGGGACCCCGCGGCCCTCGCCGCCGCCGTCGTGGACCTGCTCGACGATCCCGGCCGCGCCGCCGCCATGGGCGCCGCCGGTGCGTCCTGGGTGCGGCGCGCGTGGGACTGGGACGTGACGGCTCAGCGGCTCGCGGCGCTGCTGTCGGGCGAACCCGTACCGCGCTGGGGCTGACCGAGCGCCTCGGGTGCCGGGTGGGCCGCGCCGCCGCGGGCGGTGACGAGCAGCCGGCCTGCGAGCGCGAGGAGCAGGACGTTGCGCGTGAGCAGCGTCCACGCGGCGAGCTGCCCGTCGCCCACGAGGCCACCCCACTGCAGGGGGAACGTGAGGTGCGACAGGAGCACGACGACGCCGACGAGCGGGAGCGTCCGCCGGGCGAGGTCGCCGTCGCGGCCGGGGAGGACCGCCGCGACCGCGGCCCCGCCGACGAGCCACAGCACGAACTGGGTGCTGAGCAGGGGGCTGGTCGCGAGCAGCGCCGTCACCGCGACGTACCACCGCAGCGCGGGCGCGCGGTGTCGCGACGACCACAGCCCGGCCCCCACCGCGGTCACCATGAGCAGGGGCGCGACGACGGCGAGCACCTCGGTGCCGGGCTCGAGCACCTCGTAGGTGCCGTTGACGAAGTCGCCGTCCACCGTGCCGCCCAGCGCCTGCTGCAGCGTCCACGGCAGGGCCAGCACGGACTCGACCTGGATGCCGCGACCGGACAGGTTCGCCACGAAGCCCCAGGCGTCGTCGAGGAGCAGCGTGAGGACGAGAGCGAGGAGGAGGCCTGCGCCGACCGCCCCCGCGAGCCAGCGGCGCTCGCGCAGGAACAGCAGCCCGAGCACGACGGGCCACGCCTTGACCGCCGTGCCGAGGGCGGCGAGGACCCCGGCGAGCACCGGTCGGGCGGCGGCGAGGAGCAGGGCGCCGGCGGCCGCGGCGACCGGCAGCAGGTCGAGGCGGGCCCACGCGATGAGCCCCAGGAGCGGCACGAGCACCACCCACGCCCACGCCCCGGTCCGGTGGCCGCCCTCCCGCACGACCGCCCGCAGGAGGAGGGCGAGGACGGCGAGGTCGGCGGCGAGGACGAGCAGGACGAACCCGGAGCCGAACGACCCGGGCAGGGCGTCGGCGAGGAGGAGGACCGGCGCCGCCAGCGGCGGGTACATCCACGTGACGCCGTCCGGCATGGCGCCGGTGTCACGGATCTGCTGGGCCCAGAACTCGTAGAGGGCGAGGTCCCCCCACGCGAGCGAGCGTCCGACGAAGTCGTCGGCCGCGTACAGCACCACCATGAGGACGCGCGCGGCGACCCACCCGAGGATCAGCAGGGGGACGGTGTGGCGTCGTGCCGGCTGGGCCGGCGGGGTCGTCACGGAGTGGTGGGGCAGTTCTCCGTCCCCTCGGCGCCGGGGCTGGCGGCCTGCAGGGCGGTGCACCCCGTGGTGAAGAGCGTGTCACGCACGATGCCACCGAACGCGATGGTCGTGGCGAGGAGCACCGCGCCGACCGCGGCGATGAGGAGGCCGTACTCGACCGCGGACGCGCCGTCGTCACGCCTCACGCGTCGCCACCACCTCATGACCTCAACCATGACACATCGTCTGCCTGCCTGTTGCCGGTTCCTGGGGGACTGTCAGCCACCGGTGGTGACGCCGCCGCCGGTGCCACCGGGGATGGTGCCCAGCTCGTCGTTGACGCCAGTGAAGATGCTGTTGAGCTGACCGCCGAGCAGGACGACCACCGTGATGATGACGGCGGCGATCGCGGCGACGAGCAGGCCGTACTCGACGGCGGATGCGCCGGCGTCGCGGCGGGCGGTGAGGGTCCGAATCCGAGCCAGCATGATGCGGTCCTTCCGTGCGAATCGGACGTGCAGGTCCAGGGGGATGACGGCCTGCACACCCAGCATGCGGGTGGTCACGCTCCGCCGACATCAGTGGTTCGTACCGGCTTCGCATCCTCCGTTCGGAGGATGGCAGGTGCGACGCCCCCGTGTCAGGTCGCCTCGCGGTCGGGGTCCGGGGTGACGAGGCCGAGGCGGACCGCCTTCATGACGGCCTGCGCCCGGTTCGTCGCGCCGAGCTTGTCGTAGATCTTGCCGATGTGGGTCTTGATCGTCGACTCGCTGATGAAGAGACGACGCCCGATCTGGCCCGCGGACAGGCCGTCGGCGAGCAGGTGGAGCACCTCGGTCTCCCGCGGCGACAGGGACGGCCCGGGGGGCGTGCTGAGCCGGCGCTGCATGGCGCCGGCGAGGTCGGCGGCGGAGAACGAACGCGGCGCGACGACGGCGTGCCGCGCCGCGGCGACGACGTCGTCGCTCGGGGCGTCCTTGTTGACGAACGCGCTCGCGCCCGCCTCCAGCGCCCCGAGGAGGTGCTCGTCGCCGGCGTACATCGTGAGGACGACGATGCCCATGTCGGGGGCGACCGAGCGGACCGCGCGCGCGAGGTCGATCCCGCTGCCGTCGGGCAGCCGGACGTCCGTCACGAGCACGTCGGGGCGCTCGCGGGCGACGAGGTCGCGTCCGGTGGCGACGCTGCCGGCCTCCCCGACGACGACGAAGTCCCCGGCTCGCTCGAAGGCGCGCCGCAGGCCCTGTCGGATGAGCTCGTGGTCGTCGACGATCGCGACCCGGGTCGCGTCGTCGGGCACCACGTCGCCCGCGCGCCGTCGCGGCGCCCCCTGCGCCGCGGCCCCGTCCGGGCCGCGTCCCTCGCTGGCGTCGTCCGTCATCCCACCGTCCCCGTCTCCTCGTCCCACCTGCCGAGGGTCACCTCTACCACGGTGCCCCCGCCGTTGCGCTCCCCGACGTGCAGCTCCCCGCCGATCCGCCGTACCCGCTCCCGCATGCCCCGCAGCCCCATGGACCCCGGCCCGGCCGGCCGGGGTCCCACCCCGTCGTCGGCCACGCGCAGCCACGCTCGCGGGGCCTCGACCGTGCACTCCACCCAGAGGTTGCCGGCCTGCGCGTGCTTGCGGACGTTCGTGATGGCCTCCTGCGCGATCCGGAGGAGCTCGACCTCGACCGTGGGGGGCAGCCGCTCCCCGAACTCGTCGAGGACGGTGTGGACGACGAGCTCGGACTGCTGCCCGACCCGCTGCACGTGCTCGCTGAGGGCCGTGCCGAGGCCGACGGTGTCGTCGACACCGGCGCGCAGGTCGAAGATCGACAGCCGGAGGTCGCTGACGACGCGCCGGACGTGGTCCCGCATGCGGCGCAGCTCCTCGGCCTGCTGCGGGGGCACGTGGTCGACGACGTCGTCGAGGAGGTAGCCGAGGCTCGCGACCTCCTGGGCGATGCCGTCGTGGATCTCCCGGGCGAGGCGGAGTCGCTCGTCGACGGTCGCGAGCCGGCGCACGTCGTCGAACAGCAGCGCCGCCGCGAGCTTCGGCCCGGTCTCCGCCACGGCGTCGCGGACGAGCACCTCGGCCCGCTCGTCGAGCGTCGTGCCGCGGACGCCGAGCACGGCCACGACGCGGTCCCCGACGGTCACCGGGAAGCCGTACGCCGAGGACCCGCCGTTGCTCCCGTCGTCGCGGACGCGCTGCACGGACCGGGTGCGCCACGCCCGCGCCTCGGCGTCGTCCGGCGACGTGCCGATCGACGCGCCGGGTGAGGGGCCGTCGGGTGCGCCGGCCGCCGCGTCGGGGGTGCCGTCCTGGCGGGCCAGCGGCGAGAGGCGGTCGTCGCCGCTCACGACGGACAGCGTGCGGGAGCCATGGGGGTGCACCCGGGCGACGTCGTCGAGCAGGGCGGTCGCGAGCGTCGGCGGGTCGAGCCCCAGGCTGAGGTCCCGGGCGACCTCCTGCAGCTCGGTGAGCAGCCGGAACGCCTGCTCGTACGCCGTGTCGCTGTACGTCTGGTTCTCGAGGGTGAGCCGCCGGACCCAGCCGGCGACCGCGCCGACCGCGGCGAGCGGCACGAGCCACAGCAGTGGCTGGGACATCCGGGAGGACAGCTCGGTGATGCCGTCGCCGGGCGTGCTCAGGACCCCGAGCGCCCAGCCGAGGCAGCCGGTCACGCCGCCCGCGGCGCCGACGAGGACCCCGCCGCGCAGCCCGACGGAGAAGACCGGCAGCAGGAGCAGGGGCAGGAAGAGGGGACCGAGGGGGCCGATGCTGCCGATGACGAGCCCGAGGACCGCCGCCTCGGCGAAGGCCTGGACCATGCGTGCCGTCGGGCTCGGCAGGGGGATCGCGGCGAACGCGACGACGACGAGCAGCGCGATCGCGGGGCCGAGGACCTCCGCCTGCCCGACGGCGACGGCGACGACGGTGCCGACGACGAGGAGCGCACCGCGCAGCGCCAGGGGGAGCAGCGGGCCCTCCACGGTGCGGGGACGCCTCACCGGCACACCGTGGCACACGGTCCGCCGCGGGGCCACAGGCCTCGCCGTGCAGGTGGGCGGCGGCGGGCGGTCAGAGGCCGAGGAAGGAGGGCACGGCCTGGATGGCGGCCGGGCCGATGATGACGACGAAGAGCGCCGGGAGGATCCCGAAGATGAGCGGGAACAGCACCTTGACCGGCACCTTCTGCGCCTCCTCCTCCGCCCGCTGGCTCCGCTTGACGCGCATGTCCTCGGCCTGGACCCGCAGCACGCCCGCCACCGGGACGCCGTACGCGTCGGCCTGGACCATCGCGGCGACGAACGAGCGGAGGTCCGGGACGTCCGTGCGGTCGGCCATGGCCCGCAGCGCGTCCATGCGACCGGTGCCGATCTGCATCTCCTGCAGCACGCGGGCGAGCTCCTGCCCGAGCGGCCCCTCGAGGTTGCGCGACACCCGGGCGAGGGCGGCGTCGAACCCGAGCCCGGACTCCACGGAGATCGTGAGGAGGTCGAGGGCGTCGGGCAGCTCCCTGAGGATGCGGTGCGAGCGGTCGTAGGCGAGCTGGTAGACGATGAGCGACGGCGTGGACCACGCGAGCCCGCCCAGCACGAGGAGCCCGAGCAGGGTCCGTGCGGGGCCGAGGTCGAACACGCTGGCGAGCAGCAGCGAGACGGTCACCGCGATGACGGTGAGGAGCACCCGCACCGACGCGACACGGTCGAGGCTCCACGTCGGCGGGTTGCCGGCGAGGTCGAGGCGCCGCCGGATCCGTGCCGTCTGCGCCGAGGGCGTGAGCCGGCGGCCGAGCCCGGTGACGGCTCCGAGAGCGGGGGAGAGCACCCGGTCGGCGAAGGGAACCTGCAGCTCGCGCTCGCGCTGGTTGGGTCGCCCGGCGCTGGCGGACCCGACCGCCTCCAGCGACCGGCGCACCTGCGTGCGCCGCGGGTCGTACCCGACAGCGAGGCTCGCCCCTGCGACGAGGAGGCCGACGAAGACGGCGAGCGTGCCGAGGACGACCGTCGGGTCCGCCGGGTTCACACGTCGACCCTCGTGGCCCAGCGGAGCCCGAGGACCCCGAGCGCGAAGAGCACCCCGCCCACGCCGAGGAGCCCGAGCCCGAGGGGGCCGGCGACGAGGGGCCGCAGGTACTCCGGCTGCGCGATGCTGAGGTAGACCGTGAAGACGACGGGCAGCACCCCGATGATCCACGCGGACAGGCGCCCCTCGGCCGACAGGGCGTCGACCTGCCGCTGGAGGCGGGCCCGTTCGCGGATGGTGGCGCCGACGGTGTCGAGCACCTCCGAGAGGTTGCCGCCGACCTCGCGCTGGATGCGCATCGACATGACGACCCACCGGAAGTCCTGGCTCTGCATGCGGTCGGCGACGTGCTCGAGGGCGTCCTCCGGGGGGACGCCCAGGCGGGCCTCGACGAGCGCCCGGTTGAGCTCGCCCCGCAACGGCTCCTGGCCCTCCCGCACCACCGACTCCATGGCCTGGGGGACGGAGAAGCCCGCGCGCAGGCCGGACGCCATGAGCCCCAGGGTGTCCGGCAGCGCCTGCACGAAGGCGCGTCGGCGTCGGGCCTTGCGGACCGACAGGTAGAGGGGCGGACCGGCGAGGCCGAGCACGAGCCCGAGGACGGCGGCGAGCGGCGCGCCGGCCGACAGCACGAGGAGCAGCACGGCGGAGCCGGCCGCGGCGAGCACCTGGAGGATGAGCCACTCGCCGGGCCGCAGCGGCAGGTTCGCGGCCTCGAGGTCCGCCGCGAGCCGCGCGGTGGCGGGGCGCCGGCGCACGACCCGGTCGGCGAGCTCCACGGCGCCCCGCGCCACCGCGGAGTCCCCGAGCAGCGTGTGACCCGTCGGCGCGCCCGTGGCCGTGGTGCCGCGCGGTGGGGTGTGCTCGACGAGGGGCTGGACGCCGTGGGCGGCGAGGCTGCGGCGCCGACGGGCCTCGGGCGTGCTGCCCGCCCGCGCGAGCCGGCCGGTCGCGAGCGCGGCGACGAGCAGCGCCGCCCCGACCGCCGCGGCTGCGGCGGTGACGACGAGCGGGTCCGCCCGGGGTGCCGGCGGTGCCGCGACGTCGCGGACGACGAACGGCGCGGCGACCGCGCTGGGCCCTGTGGCATCGGTAGTCGGGCCGGTCGACGGCTCGGTCTCCGGGTCGTCGTCGGACCCCGCGGCCGGGACGAGCCGGAGGACCGCGCTGTCGGCGACCCTGCGGCCGTCGACGGTGGCCGTGACGACGATCTCTACGGTGCGCCCCAGCAGGTCGCGCGGTATCGGGACCTGAACCGCGACGTCCTGGGCGAGGGACTCCGCGACGGCGTCGAAGGCGGCGGCGAGCTGGGCGTCGTCGGCGGCGTCGACGACCGCACTCTCGGGGACGCCCGCGAGGAACGCCAGCCGGTCGGTGTCGGCCCGGTCGGTGAAGGCGATGGGGACGACCTGCGCCCCGGACGCCTCGACCTCGGTCGCGGCCTGGGCGGCGTTGAAGAAGCTGCCGGGGGACCCGTCGTCGGCCGCGGACTCGTCGCGGCCGTCCGTGAGGACGAGGAGCCGGTTGGTGCCCGTGTCGGGCAGGAGGCGGGTGGCGCGCACGACCGCGTCGTTGAGGGCGGTGCCCCCGGCGGCCTCGACGTCCTCCAGCGCCGTGACGAGCGCGGCGCGGTCCGTCGTCGGCGGGGAGACCACCTCGGGTGGCTGGCCGAACGTCACGAGCCCGACCTCGACGGCGTCGTCGACCTGCTCGAGGAAGCCGAGGGCGGCCTCGCGGACGGCCTCGATGCCGTCGTCCTCGCGCAACGAGCCCGACGTGTCGACGACGAGCACGACGGTGCGCTCGACCTGCTCGGCCGACCGGACGACGCGGTCCGGCAGCGGCACGGGCTCGCTGTCGGCGCCGAGCGGGCGGAGGCCGACCTCGACGGAGTCGGGGTCGAACCCGGCACCGGAGCCCTGCGCGGTGGAGAACGACAGCAGGAGGTCGCCGCCCTCGACGCGGGGCTGGGAGATCGTCGCGCCGGCGTCGACGGGGGCCGTCGTCGCGCCGGCGGGCGCGACGCCGAGGACGGGGCCTGCGAGGGCGGCGAGCGCGCCGAGCAGCAGCGCAACCGCCCGCCTCATCGCCGCAGCCCCTCGAAGGCGAGCGCGAGGGAGTCGGTCCGCAGCCCGGCCCGCTCGAGCCGGGCCGCGCACGCCGGGTGCGCGCCGGTCGGCCGCAGGTGCCCGGCGTCGGTCTCGTCGCCGCCGCGGTGCTCGTGGACGAAGAGGTCCTGGCACAGCACGGTCTCGCCGTCGATGCCCGTCACCTCGGTGACGTGGGTGATGCGGCGGACGCCGTCCCGGCCCCGCTCCTGGTGGACGACGAGGTCGAGCGCGCTCGCCACCTGCTCGCGGACCGCGCGGACGGGCAGGTCGACCCCGGCCATGAGGACCATCGTCTCCACGCGGGTGAGGGAGTCCCGCGGGCTGTTGGCGTGGACGGTGGAGATCGACCCGTCGTGGCCGGTGTTCATGGCCTGGAGCATGTCGAGGGCGGCGGCGTCGCGGACCTCGCCGACGACGATGCGGTCCGGGCGCATGCGCAGGGCGTTGCGGACGAGGTCGCGGATCCGGACCTCGCCGCGCCCCTCGATGTTGGGCGGTCGGGACTCCAGTCGGAGGACGTGGCGCTGGTGCAGCTGCAGCTCGGCGGCGTCCTCGATCGTGATGATGCGCTCGCCGTCGGGGATGAAGGCGCTCAGCACGTTGAGCGTCGTCGTCTTGCCCGCGCCGGTGCCGCCGGACACGAGGATGTTGAGCCGGGCCGCGACCGCCGCCTGGAGGAAGGCCGCGACGGACTGCGTCATGGTCCCGAGCGCGACGAGGTCGTCGGCGGTGAAGGGGTCGGTGGAGAACTTGCGGACGGTGAGGAGCGGGCCGTCGACGGCCAGCGGCGGGATGACGGCGTTGATGCGCGAGCCGTCGGGCAGGCGCGCGTCGACCATGGGGTTGGCCTCGTCGACGCGTCGCCCGACCCGGGCGACGATCTTGTCGATCGTGCGACGGAGGTGGTCGTCGTCGGCGAAGTGCGCGTCCGCCTCGTGGAGCCGCCCGGCGCGCTCGACGTAGACGGTGTCGTGGCCGTTCACCATGATCTCGGTGACGTCGGGGTCGCGGAGGAACGGCTCGAGCGGCCCGTAGCCGAGGATGTCGTCGGCGATCTCCTGCGTGAGCCGCGTGCGGTCCGACGGCGTGAGGGGACGGTCACCCCGGCCGAGGACGTCCTGCAGCGTCTGCCGGACGCGTGTCTCGAGGTCCTCCGCGGTGAGCCGGGCGTCGTACAGCTGCGGCCCGAGGGTGTCGAGCAGCGCCTGGTGCACCTCGCGCTTGAGGTCGAGGAAGGGGTCGCGGGGCGCGGCGCGCCGCGCCCGGCTCGGCCGGCCGGGGGTCGGGGGCTCCTCGCCCTGCTCGCGGGCCCGGGCGGCGGCGAGGCGGTCGGCGAGGCTCACGAGTGGTCCCGGCGGCGCCCGAGCCGGCGACGGTCCCGGCGCAGGGGCGGCGGGACGTCGCCGGTCGTCCCGGACCGCACGACGAGGTCGCGCTCGACGAAGTCCCGCAGGGCGGCGCTGACGGCGTGGCGGGGGTCGTCGAGCACGATCGGGACGCCGCGGTTGACCGACGCGGGCACGTCCCGGCTCGACGGGACCTGGGCCGTGATCCGGGTCTGCAGCGTCTTCTCCACCTCCGCCATCGACAGGCCCACCTTGGAGTCGGCGCGGTTGATGACGACCTTCCACCGCTCCTGCGGGTAGCTGAGGATCTCGAGGGTCTCGAGGGTGAGCTTGAGGTTCTTCAGCGCCGGGATGTCGAGGGTGGCGAGGAGCACGACGACGTCGGAGAGGTCGAAGGCCGCGAGCACCTGGTCGTCGAAGGCGGGGGGCGTGTCGACGACGACGTAGTCGAAGTGCTCGCGGAGCAGCTCGAGCACCCGCGTGACGAGCGCCGCCGGGACCGAGTCCCCGGTCGCGGGGTCCGTCGGGGCGACGAGCGTCGTGAGGCCCGCGGAGTGGGGCGTGAGGAGCTGCTCGAGGGCGGGGAAGTCGAGGTCGCGCGCCCCCAGCGGGACCGCGTCGGCGATCGTGCGGGAGGGGAAGAGCTGGAGCGCGATGGCGACGTCGCCGAAGGCGAGGTCGAGGTCGACGACGACGACCCGGCGCCGCCCGCCCGCGGCGAGCAGGGCGCCGACGTTCGTCGACACGGTCGTCTTGCCGCAGCCGCCCTTGGCGGAGAAGACGGTGATGACGCGGCCCGCGGCCTGCGGCGGCGGGCCGCCGGGCGCGCGCTCGGCGAGGGCGCGGCTCAGGGTGTCGGAGCGTCTCACCGCCTCCTGCAGGGCGGCCGGGTCGCCCGCCGGGACGACCTCGCGGACCCCGGCCCGCAGCGCCGTCGTGAGGACCTCCGCCGCCGCCGCCTCCTGCGGGGCCCGCTCGAGCACGATGCCGACGTCGGGACGGCTCACCCGGTGCTCGTCGGCGAGGCGGACCGCGAGCTCGAGCGGGACCGCGGGCCCGAGCACGACCGTGCGGGCCCCCGGGGCGGTCATGCGCTCACGCAGCGCGGCGAGGTCGGCGACGTGCTCGGTGCCGTCGCCCAGCGCGGCGCGGCTGGTATCGGCGACCCCGAGCGCGACGACGTTCACGACGTCGCCTCGAAGAGGTTGAGGCGCGTCGTGCCCTCCAGCTGCTCGATGGGGGGCTCCTCGCCGGCGAGGGCGAGGTAGAGGGTGCCGATCGACTGCGCAAGCACGAGCCGCTGGACCTCGCCCTGGTCGACGGCGAAGGTGACGAGCGCGGCGTCGCCGCCGCCCGCGCCGCTCTCCGCGCCGATGTCTGTCGTCGAACCCACCGCGAGCACGTCGAGCGCCTCGACGAGCAGCTGGGTCGTGAGGGCGGTGACGACCTCGCCGTCAGGACCCGGGGCGACCGTCTCGACGGTCGCGAACACCGACACCTGCGAGCCGGGGCGCACGAACGTGCCGACCCGGTTGGCGGCGGGGAAGGCGAACGACGCGGCGAAGCGCCCGTCGGGCGGCGCGAGCGCCGTGACGTCGTCGGGGTCGCCGACGACGGGCGCGGAGACGACCTCACCGGGGTACAGCGTCTGGAGCGCGACCTGACCGGTCAGGCCGTCGGCTGGGTCGAGCACCCCCTGCGGCACCGCGTCGGCCGGCCGGGTCGCGACCTCCAAGGAGCCCGGTACGTCGGCGAAGGCCGTACCGGCTGGGATCGTCTCCGCCACGACGAGGACCTCGAGCGTCTCGGTCGCCGCATCCTGCCGCCCGAGGGCGTTCTCGACGTAGAGGACGACCGCCAGCGCACCGAGGGCGGCGACGACGAGCGCGACGACGAGCACGAGCACCCGAGCTCCCACCGGCGCGTGCCTCCCTCCGTGGCCGACGACCCGACCTGCGCAAACCTACCTTTCGCCGCCGTCACAACCTCGTCGGCGTGCCGGTCGATGGTGGACCCTCATCGCAGCAGCGTCGAGGTGCCGATCCCCGCGACGGCCGCCGCGTCGAACACGAGCAGGCACGAGGTGCCCGTCGTGCCGTCCTGCACGAGGTAGCCCGCGTAGCCCTCCGTGACCTGCTGCTCGCCGGCGGTGTCGGTGGCGACCCGCGGGACGAGGGCGAAGCCGGGCTCGTCCCGCACCCGCCGGTCGAGCACGGGGTCGGCGGGGTCGCCGTCGAAGAGGTCGTCGACGACGGCGCCTGGCGGCAGGTGGTCCGCCAGTGCCGGGGCCGCCACGCTCGCGCACTCCGGGTCGACGTCGGTGGCCGGCGTCGTCACGGTCGCGCACCGGACGTCCGCGGGCGTCGTGGGGTCGGTGCAGGGGCCCACGACCTCGCCCGTCGTCCCGTCCGCGACGAGCGGGACCGTCCGAGGACCGTCGCACGGGTCCGGCGGCGTGGGCTCGGGGGGTGGCGGGGCGGAGCTCGGGGTCTCCGAGGTGCTCTCCGACGGGACGGCGGTCGACGCGGTGGGGTCGGTGCTCGGGGGTGCGCTCGAGGCGGTGGGCTCCGCGCTCGGCTCCCCGGTCGGCTCACCCGTGGGTTCGCCGGTCGGCTCACCCGTGGGCTCGCCGGTCGGCTCCCCGGTCGGGTCCCCCGTCGGCTCGGTGGACGGCCCGTCCGACGGGTCGGGGGACGGGACGCCGGACGGTGCCGTGCCGCCCCCGGACGGCTCGGTGCCCGGTGCTGTCGGCACCAGGACGCCGAAGAGCGGGACGGCCCGTAGCACCGGGGCGCCCAGTCCCGCTGCGACGGGCGAGGGCGCTGGTGCGGCGAAGCGGCCGCGGCGGTCCCCGCTGCCGCAGACCGCGAGGTCGTGCCAGCGCTCCGTCCAGCCGAGGCGCGCGGTGGCCGAGGCGCTCACCCGGCCCTCACGCGCCTGCTGGGCCGTGACCGTCGTCGACCCCGTCAGCGCCACGACGACGGGCCGGAAGACGACCGACACGCCGTAGGACGGCGTGAGGACCGTGACGGCGACGTCGTCGCCGCTGCCCGTCGGGGGCGGGCAGCCCGGGCCGGCCGGAGGCCCTGAGGCGGCGTCGCCGGGCGGGTGGAACCACAGGGCGCCGTCGTCGGTGTCGGCGTCGGTGAGGTCGACCGAGGGCGGGTCGCCGAGGACGACCCGGTTGGCGTCGGCGCCGAGGACCGCCTCCGCGGCGGCGCGCGCCGCGCACACGTCGGGCAGCTCGGCCGCGGCTGCGAGCGCGGCCGCGTCGGCGACCGTCTGGGCGGCCCGGTCGCGCGAGTACAGGTTCGTGAGGTCGACGGCGAGCGCGGCGATGCCGAACAGCAGCACCGCGAGCACGGCGGTGAGCACCGCCATGGCGCCGTCGTCGCCGTGCCGGTCCGCCCTCACGGACCGCACTCCTGCGGCACCGTGCCCGGCTCGCTCGGCTGCTCGACGAGCTCGTCACGTGCGCTGCCCGTGAAGGGGAGCGGGAGCCCGAACCGCGTCGGCTGCCAGCGCACCTCGACGACGACCACGTCGAGGTCGTCGCCGGCGACGACGCCCGTGCGCGTCGCGCGTGCCACCCGCGGCTGCCCGGGTGCGAGGTCGACCGCGGTGCCCTCGAGGTTGCGCCGCAGCGTCGCCTCGAGGTCGGCGCAGCTGCTCGTGCCGAGCGACGCCTGCCGGGCCGTCACCCCCACGGCGTTCTCGACGGCGGTCCACTGGAAGAAGAAGAAGCCGTACTGGACCGTCGCGAACACGATGAGGAGCAGGACGGGCAGCACGAGGGCGAACTCGACCGCGGCGGCGCCCCGCTCGCCGCGGTCGCGGCCCTCCCTCGTGCGCGTCGTGTCCCCCGTCCTGCCGGCCGGCCCCTCGGGCTCAGCCGTACAGCTTCTCCACCTGCGCCTCGTAGTCCTTGAGGACGACGTTGCGCTTGAGCTTCATCGACGGCGTGAGGTGGCCCGAGGCCTCCGTGAAGTCGTCGGTGAGCACGGTGAACTTCCGGATCGACTCGGCCTTCGACACCAGGGTGTTCGCGTCGTCGATGGCGGACTGCACCGCGGCGAGGACGTCGGCGTCGGTGGCGGCCTCGGCGGGGGACATGGCCGGCTTGCCCTGGTTCTCCAGCCAGACCGGTAGCATCTCCGGGTCGAGGGTGACGAGCGCCGCGACGAACGCGCGCTTGTCCCCGACGACCATGCACTGGCTGATGAGCGGGTGCGCCCGGATGCGATCCTCCAGCTGGGCAGGCGCGACGTTCTTGCCGCCCGCCGTCACGATGATCTCCTTCTTGCGGCCCGTGATGCGGAGGTAGCCCTCGTCGTCGAGCTCGCCGAGGTCGCCGGTGCGGAACCAGCCGTCGACGATGCTCTCCGACGTCGCCGTCGGGTTGTTGTAGTAGCCGCGGAGCACGTTGACCCCGGACAGGCAGATCTCGCCGTCGTCCTCGATGCGGACGCCGCAGCCGGGGATCGGCTTGCCGACCGACCCGATCTTGACCCGCTCGGGGACGTTGACGGTCGCCGGGGCCGTCGTCTCGGTGAGGCCGTAGCCCTCGAGGACGATGAGGCCGATGCCGCGGAAGAAGTGGCCGAGCCGCTCCCCGAGCGGGGCGCCGCCGGAGACGGCGTAGCGGACCTTGCCGCCGAGCCGGTCGCGCAGCTTGACGTAGACGAGGCGGTCGAACAGCGCGTGCTTGGCCCGCAGCAGGACGCCGGGCCCGCCGGAGTCCTGCGCCCGCGACCAGTCGATCGCCGTCTGCGCGGCGGCGGCGAAGATCTTGCCCTTGCCCTCGCCGGTCGCCTTCTGCTCGGCGGAGTTGTACACCTTCTCGAACACGCGCGGCACCGAGAGGATGAACGTCGGACGGAAGCCGCCGAGGGCGTCGACGAGCTCCTTCGGGTCCGGCTGGTGACCCATCCGCACGCCCGTGACGACGCACAGCGCCTGGATGAAGCGGGCGAAGATGTGGGCGAGGGGGAGGAAGAGCAGGGTCGAGGCCCCCTCCATGTGGAGGACCTCCCACAGGCTCGCCTCCGCGTTGCGGCACAGGTCGATGAAGTTGCCGTGGGTGAGCTCGCAGCCCTTCGGCCGCCCCGTGGTGCCGGAGGTGTAGATGATCGTCGCGAGGTCGCCGGCGCCCCGGCCGCCGTGCGCGGCGTCGACGGCGTCGTCCGCGACGTCGGCCCCGAGCTCGGCGAGCGTGTCGAGGCCGCCCTCGTCGAACACCCACGTGTGGGCGCACGCGGGCACACGGTCGGCGACCGCCTCGACCGTCGAGCGGTGGTGGGCCGCCTCGACGAAGACCGCCTTCGCCCCGGAGTCGGAGAGGATCCACGCGACCTGCTCGGCGGAGGAGGTCTCGTAGATCGGCACGGACACGCCACCGGCGAGCCAGATCGCGTGGTCGGCGAGCGTCCACTCGTACCGCGTGCGGGACATGATGGCGACGCGGTCCCCGGGCGCGATGCCCGCCGCGACGAGGCCCTTGGCGAGCGTCGTGGCCTCGGCGAGGTGCTCGGCGGCGGACACGTCCCGCCACTCGTCGCCGTCCCGCCGGGCGAACATCGCGGCGTCGGGCGCGTTGCGCGCCCGGTCCACGAGGATGTCGGCCATCGTGCCGGGGTAGGCCTCGACAGCGGGTGGGACGGTGAACTCGCGCACGGTGGCTCCTCGTCGAGTCGGGCGCGCCGCGGGGTGCGGGCGGGTCAGGTCCGCAAAGCGTAGTCGAGTGCCCCCCGGCAGGTCAGGAGCCCGACCGGGCATGCTGGTCGGCGTGCCGCTGGTGGACGTCGTCGACGACACGTTCGTGCGTGCTGCTCCGGCGGCGGTCCGGGCGATGACCCGCCCCGCGTGGGAGGGCTGGCTCGACGCCGGTCCCGGCGCACGGCTCGCGCTCGTCCGTGCCGAGGAGCGTGGGGTCGAGGGGGTCCGCTGGGAGGCCACCGCACGGACCGGGCGCGGGCGAGGGTCCGTCCGGTGGGCGGGCACCGCGGAGGTGTGGCTGGAGCCGGCGTGGGGCGGGACCGTCGTCCACCTGTTCGTGCGGCTCGACCCCGTGCCCCCCGTCGGACCCGTCGGACCCGTCAGCGGCGTCTCTCCCGCCGGCGGCGTGCCGGTCCCGGCGCGGCACGCGCGTCGCCTCCCCGACGCGCTGCGCCGGTCGTGGAAGCGTGGCCTCGTGGGCGTCCAGGTCGACCCGACGGCAGGACCGCGGTCGTGAGCGAGCAGCCGGGCGCGCCCGGGGTGGGGTCGGGTGGGCCGGAGCGGTGCCCCTCGTGCGGCGCGCGGGTCAGCCCCGCCGAGCAGTGGTGCAGCCTCTGCCTGCAGCCGCTGGGAGCAGGTGCCGCCCCTGGACCGGGACCGGCGCAGGTGCAGGGTGCGTCACCGGAGCAGGATCCCGGTGTCCCCCTCGACGAGGTGCGGCCCGGGGACGGCGTCGCCGTGGACCCGGCGCCGGCGGGGGTCGAGCAGCAGGCGGAGGCCATGCTCGCGGAGCTCGCGGCGACGACCTCGGCCGAGCGGCCGGGCGCGCGTGGCCCCCTGGCGGGCAGCTCCCGCGGGCTGCGGCTGGCCCTCGGCTGCGGGGCCGCCGTCGTGCTCGTCGGTGTGCTGCTCAGCGTGCTGGGACTCGTCGGGCTCCTGCTGTGAACGCGCGGTCGCGGCCCGAGGAGTAGGTTCGCCCCGCCGACCGACCCCTGGCGAAGGAGCACGCGTGGCCGAGCGCACCGAGTCGACCATCACGATCGAGGCGCCCCCCGCGGACGTCGTCCGCGTCGTCGCCGACCTCGAGGCCTACCCGGAGTGGGCCGGCGGCATCACGGCCGTCGAGGTGCTCGACACCGACGAGGAGGGCAGGCCGAGCGAGGCCCGGCTCACCATGGCGAACGGTCCGGTCCGCGACACGCTGCACGTGCGGTACGAGTGGGCGCTCACGACGGCGGGCACCGGCACCGTGTCGTGGTCGCTCGTCGAGCCGGGCTCGGTGACCTCGCAGATGGACGGCGCGTACGTCCTCGTCGCCGCCGGCGACGGCACGCAGGTGACGTACCGCCTCGAGGTCGACGTCACGGTCCGCCTGCCGGGTCTGCTGCGCCGCCGCGCCGAGAAGATGATCACCGACACCGCGCTCAAGGACCTCCGCGGCCGCGTCGAGGGCTGACGGTCCCCGTGCGCCTGCTCGTCGACCCCGGCTGCTGCCCCGCCGGTCGCGGCGCCGCCGAGGCCGTCCGCCGGGCCGGGGGGAAGGCGGTCGTGCGACCTGCGGCCCGCTCCGACCCCGACGCCGGCACGGCTCCCGCCACGGCCTGGGCGCCCCGGCTGGCCGCCGCGTGGGGGATCGCCGCGGACGTCGTCGGCCTGGTGGGTCGCGACGGGCGCGGCCTGCCCGTCGCGCTCGTCGACGAGCTCGCCCTGTGGGAGGACGCCGCGGCCGAGGTGGCCGCGGGTCGCGCCGACGCCGTCGTCGTGAGCGTGCCGCGGTCGCTGGAGCCGGCCCGCTTCGTCGCCGCGCCGCTCCTGGCCGCCCGGCTCCTCGACGAGCGGCTGGCGGGCCTCGCGGCGCGCGTGGGCGACGACCCCGTCGCCGCCTCGCTCGTCGCCGACCTCCTCGACCTGCGCGTCGTGGTCCGCGGTCTCCTCGAGGTGGCCGGGACCGCCGTCGTCGTGGGAGGCCTCGGCGAGCACGACGCGGCCCGCTGCGGCTGGCCGGTCGTCGGGCTGCCCCGCGTCCCTGCCCGGGCGCCCCTGGCGGCGCCGACCGCGACGGCCGGGCACCGCCGCGAGGAGGTGGCCGACGGCACCCGCTACGTGTGGTGGTGCGACCTGCCCCGTGGCGCCCGGCCGGCCCTCGAGGTCGAGGGTGACGTGCTCCACGTCCGACCCCTCGGGGAGGACGCCGGCGCGACCAGCAGCGTGCGCCTGCCCGCGGCGCTCGCCCGCTGCACCACGGAGCGTGCGCGGCAGGTCGGATCCGGGGACGGCACGCGGCTCGAGCTGCGGCTGCGGCCCGACCCGGGGCTGTGGCGGTGAGCGGGACACCCGGCGCCGGTGGGCCGCCCGACGGTGTCGCCGCGCTCCTCGGTGCCGTGAAGACCGGCTGGCACGGCCTGGGCGGCGGGGACGCCGGCTCGTGCCCGGGCTGCCCCGTGTGCGCACTGGTCGACGGGGCGAACGGGCTCGAGGCCGAGACGGCGGCGCACCTGCACGCCGCCGGCTCCCACCTCGTCGCCGCGGGACGCGAGCTCCTCGCGGCGCTCGAGGGAGCCGCCCGGCAGACGCCGCACGGCGCCCGCCCCGCCCCGCCCCCCGCCCCCACCCCCGGGGACCCGGCGTCAGCACCGACCGGCGGCCGCAGGACAATCCCCGTCGTCCCACCCGACCCCGAGCCCGAGGAGCCCCCCGCATGAGCGCGACCATCGGCGTCGACATCGGCGGAACGAAGATCGCCCTGGGGGTCGTCACCGACTCCGGCGAGGTCGTCGCCCGCACCCGGCGCGAGACGCAGCCGAACCGGCCCGAGGAGATCGTCTCCGCGCTCGCCGACGGCATCGCCGAGCTCAAGGCCGCCCACGAGGTGCAGGCGGTCGGGGTCGCCGCCGCCGGCTACATCGACGCCGCCCGCTCGACGGTGCTGTTCGCACCCAACCTCGCGTGGCGGGAGAACCCGCTCAAGCAGCAGGTCGAGGCGCTCGTCGACGTCCCCGTCGTCATCGAGAACGACGCCAACGCCGCCGCGTGGGGGGAGTTCCGCTTCGGCGCCGGCCGCGACGTCGACGACATGCTCATGCTGACGGTCGGGACGGGCCTCGGGGGCGGGCTCGTCGTCAACCGCCGCCTCGTCCGCGGCGCCCACGGGGTCGCCGCGGAGTTCGGGCACGTCCGCGCGGTGCCCGACGGGCACCGCTGCGGCTGCGGCAACCGCGGCTGCTGGGAGCAGTACACGTCCGGCACGGCCCTCGTGCGGGAGGCCCGCGAGCTCGCCGAGTCCGGGTCGCCGCTCGCCGTCGGCATGCTCGAGCGGGCGGGCGGCAAGGTGAAGCGGATCACGGGCCCGCTCGTCACCGACGCCGCGCGCGACGGCGACCCGATGGCGGTGGAGCTGCTCGCCGACCTCGGTCGCCAGCTCGGGACCGCGATCGCGAGCTTCGTCGCGATCCTCGACCCCGGCGTCGTCGTCGTCGGGGGCGGGGTGTCCGACGCCGGGGACCTCCTGCTGGGGCCGGCGCGCGACGCCTACGAGCACGAGCTCACCGGCCGCGGCTTCCGGCCCGCCGCAGCGGTCGTGCGGGCCGAGCTCGGCAACGACGCGGGCCTCGTCGGTGCCGCCGACCTCGCCCTCGCGGACTGAGCGGCCGTGACCGCCGCGACCGTCCGGGTCCTCGCCCTCGACGTCGACCGGCTGCGGGGCAGCCGTCCCGGCCTGCTGCGCGTGCTGCGCGACACCGCCCCGGACGTCGCGCTGCTCTCGCACGTGCCCGTCCACCCGCTCAGCCGGCACCGCCTCGGCGCCCTCGCCTCCGACGTCGGCCTGCTCGTCGCCGTCGGCGGGCCGGAGACGGCCGGGGCCGCGGTCCTCGTCTCCCTGCGGGCGGAGCCGACGGCGACGCAGACGTACCGCGGCGGGGGCGGCGGTGCCGCGCTCGCCGAGCTGCGGCTCACGGCCGGGCAGCGCTTCCGGGTGGGTGTCGTCGACACCCGCGGCGACGACGAGGCCCGCGCGACGGCCGCCGGCGACGTCCTCGCGCTCCTCGGCCCGGGCGACGACACCCCGACCGTGCTCGCGGGCGACCTGCCCGGCAGCGCCGGCGGGGACGTCCTCGCGCGCCGTCTCGCCGACCTCACGCCGGGTACGGGCGCCACCACCCCCGCCGACCGGCCCCGCGTGCGCCCCCGCGGTCTCCTCGGCGGGGCCGCGACCGCCCGCCCCCTCGACCTGCCCGGCGCCGTCGGCGCCCGGCCCGACCTCCTATCGCGCGTCACGCCGTCCCGGCCCGACCTCGTCGAGCTCGTCCTGCCCTGACGGTGCGGGGGTCCCGCTGCTGCCGGAGGCTGGGGGCGTGACCGGGGCACCGTGGGACCTCGTCGTCGTCGGCGCGGGGCCGGCCGGCTCGGCGGCCGCGCTCGCCGCCCTGCGGGTACGACCCGCGGCGCGGGTGCTGCTCCTGGACCGCGCCGACTTCCCCCGGGACAAGGCCTGCGGCGACGGCGTCGCCCCCCACGTCTTCGACGTGTGCGCCTCCCTCGGCGTGGCGGGCGTGGTCGACGACCACCGGCCCGTGCGGCGGCTCCACCTCGAGGTCCCCGGCGTCGCCGCGGTCAGCGGCGACATGCGCCGGCCCGCGCACGTCGTGCCCCGGCGCGTCCTCGACGCGCGGCTGCGCGGCGCCGCCCTGGCCGCCGGGGCGCACCCGGGACGCGGCGTCGTCCGATCGGTGTCCACCGGCCCCGACGTCCGCCTGCTGCTGTCCGGCGGGCGGGCGGTGCACGCGAGGGCGGTCGTGGGCGCCGACGGGGCCGGGTCCGTGGTCCGCCGCTGCCTCGGGCTGCCCGGACCGGCGCCCCGCTCGACCGGGCTCGCCGTGCGCGGGTACGCGCCGGTGCGCCCGGACCTCGCCGACGAGCAGCGCATCGTCTTCGCCCCCGGCGGCGCGCCGGCCTACGCGTGGTCGTTCCCCGTCGGGGACGGCCTCGCGAACATCGGGTACGGCGAGGTGCTCGGCGGTGGTGCCGTGCCGTCCCGGCGGCGCTACCTCCGGCGCCTGGAGGAGCTGCTGCCCGGCACCACGGCGGACGCCGTGGCGTGGCGCGGGCACCACCTCCCGCTGTCGAGCGACCGCGTGCGCCAGCCCGACGGGCCCGTGCTCCTCGCCGGGGACGCCCTGTCCCTCGTCAACCCGCTGACGGGGGAGGGGCTGTACTACGCCGTCCTGTCGGGGGCGTGCGCCGGCGCGGCGGCCGTCGCGCCGGGTGACCCGGGGCGCGGTCACCGCCGGGCGCTCGCCCGCCGGCTCGCCCGGCACCTGCGGCACACGACGGTGCTGCAGCGGCTGGTCCGCGTCCCGGCGGTGCTGCCGGCGGGCGTGCGCGCCGCAGCGGACCCCGGCGTGTTCGCCGACCTCGTCGAGGTCGGGCTCGGCCGGGGCCTGCTGACGACGCGCACCGCCACCGCGACGGCGCGGGAGGTCGTCGCGGGGCTCAGGTCTCCGAGCCGGTGAGCTCCCGCGCGAGCGTCGCGCAGAACAGCCCGACGTCGGTGACGACGCCGCGGGCCTGCGCCGAGCCGCGGTCGGCGAGCTTCGTCACCGTCGCGGGGTTGATGTCGACGCAGACGAGCGGGATGTGGCTCGGCAGGACGTTGCCCGTCGCGACGCCGTGGAGCATGGTCGCGACGACGATGCAGAAGCCGACCTCGCCCTTGTCGGGGGAGTGCAGCTGCGCCCGCATCGCGCGCTGGCCGTCGAGCACGTCGGTGCGGACGTCGGGCAGGGGCCCGTCGTCGCGGACGGACCCGACGAGCACGAAGTCCTTCCCGCCCTCGACGAGGGCGTGCATGATCCCGCTCGTCAGCACCCCCTGCTCGACGGCGGCGGCGAGGGAGCCCGCCTGCCGGACCGCGTTGATGGCACGCAGGTGGTGCTCGTGGCCGTGCTCCACGCCGCGCCCGGCCGACAGGTCCACCCCGAGCGACGTGCCGTAGATCGCCTGCTCGACGTCGTGGGTCGCGATGGCGTTGCCGCCGAAGAGGACGTCGACCCAGCCGCCGCGCACGAGCGCCGCGACGGAGGGCGCCGCACCGGTGTGGACGACCGCGGGGCCGAGGACCCACAGGATGCGCTGGCCGCGCTCCTTGACCGCGCGCATCTCCTCCGCGATCTGGCGGACGACGAGAGCCTGGGGCTTCTCGCTGCTCACCTCCGACTGCATGAACGTGAACCCGGAGTCGTCGCCCGCCTCGCGGGGCGGCGGGGTGACGCGCACCCCGGCGGCGCCGCTCACGATCCTCGACCCCGCCCTCACGTCGCTCACCGGGACGGTGCGCACCGAGCGGACCACCGCCGCGTCGCCCTCGCCCTCGAGCTCGCCCTCGAGCTCGACGACGATCCCGCAGTCCATCTCGGGGTTCTCCACGGGGTGCCACGTGCCGGCGACCCGCACCTGGGTGGGCAGGTTCGTCGTCGCGTAGAAGTCGGCGGGGAAGACGCCGTCCCGCTCGACGGTCGTGAGGCGCGCCGGCTCGACCTCGACGAGGTTCGCGCCGTGGGTGTGCAGCCGCATGACGACGGAGTCGAGGGTGGCGGCGTCGGGGGCCGTCACGGCGATGCGGACGGTCGAGGGGTCGTCGTGCTCCTTGCCGACGTCGAAGCGCACGACCTCGTAGTCGGCGCCGAGGGCGCGGACGTCGTCGAGGACGCGGGTGAACAGGCCGGTGTCGAGCACGTGGCCGGTGAGCTCGACGAGCTCACGCGGTCCGCCCGAGGGGTGTCGTGTCGTCACGGGTCACACGATGGCACCGTCGTCGGGGTCGTCGCGGTCACGGCTGTGCGGCAGGCGCCACACGAGGTACGTGAAGCCGGCGACGACGGCGACGACGAGGGTGCCGAGCACCCACGCGGGCACGCTGTCCCAGAACAGGGCGCACAGCAGCAGGAGGAGCGGCCCCACGAGGACCGACGTCCACGCGGCCCGGTTCGCGAGCCCGACCGGCCGTGGCAGGGGCGGCGGCACCGGGGGCACGAAGTGGGCGCCGTCCGGGCCGTGCACCGCGCGCTCGACCTCGCGGTCGATGCGGGCGTGCCGCTCGGCCGCCGTCTCGAAACGGGGACCGAACGGCGGCTGCGGCACACCACGCGGCGGGGGGGCCGGGGCGTCCTCGGGCGGCTCCTCGTCGCGCACGAGGTCGAGCGCCTCGAGGTCGGCGGCGGCGGCGCGCCAGCGCGGGTCGTCGTCGTCGAGACCGTGGTCCGCGGTCTCGTCACCGTCACGGTCGGCGGGGGCCGGGGGCCCGGCGTCGTCGTCGCGGTGGACCTCGAGCCGGTCGCCCGCCTCGGGGCTCGCGTCCACCAGCCGCGGCGGCGGGGCCTCGTCGTCGTGGAAGTGCGCGACGATCGCGGCGAAGCGCGCGTCGACGTCGAGGGGGAGGTCGCGGCCCTCCGTGCCGCGCCGGTCCTCGGCGTCGTCGGAGCTCACGCCGTCACCTCGTCCCGTGCCGCGCCGGCCGTGACCCGGCGGACGTGCTCGAGGGACGCCTCGAGGACCCTCGGCGCGTCGTGGTCGAGCGTCGCGACGTGGTAGGAGTCCGGCAGGACGACCTCGCGGACGTCGCGCGAGGTGACCCCGGCGAGGACCGCCGCGCTCGAGGACGCCGGGACGACGTGGTCGACGGCGCTGCGCAGCAGCAGGATCGGCTGCGTGACCCGCGACAGGTCCCCCCGCACCGCGCGCCACAGGTGCGTCATCGACCACAGCGCGTGGAGCGGGGTGCGGTCGTAGGCGAGCTCGTGACGGCCCTCCTTGCGGATGTCGTCGGCGATGCCCGGCAGCGACGGGACGAGGTGCCGCAGCACGGGCAGCGCGACGAGGCGCGGGTCCTCGAGCAGCACGGCCGGGTTGACGAGCACGAGCCCGGCGACCTCGTCGGGGTGCTCCTGCGCGAGGCGCAGCGCGAGGGCGCCGCCGTTCGACATGCCGGCGACCACGACCGTGTGGTCGCGCGCCAGCGCGAGCAGCTCCCGCTCCGCGCACGAGTACCAGTCCTGCCAGCGGGTCCGGTTGCACTCCTGCCACGTGGTGCCGTGGCCCGGCAGCCGCGGCAGCCGGACGGTGAGCCCGGCGGCGGCGTGGTGCTCGGCCCAGTCGCGCAGCGACTGGGGGGTCCCGGTGAAGCCGTGGAGCAGCAGGACGGCCACGTCGCCGCCGTCGGCCTGGAACGACTCTGCTCCGGGGAGGATCGGCACGTGTCGATGGTCGCACGCCGGGCGGTCGCGGCACCACGGGTTGACGCCGTCCCCGACGGGTGTGACACGAGGTGCACCCGCACGACACACTGGCCGCCGCACGGGCGCCCCGGCCCGGGCGCAGCGACGGAGGTGGGCCACGGTGTCGGTGGCGTTCTACTGGATCCTCTACTCGATCCTCGGTCCGGTGCTGCGCTCGCTGTTCCGGCCGTGGGTGCGGGGCGGGGAGTACGTCCCGGCGACGGGCGGCGCGATCCTCGCCTCCAACCACCTCTCGTTCTCCGACTCGATCTTCCTGCCGCTCATGCTGCGCCGTCGGCTCACGTTCCTCGCGAAGGCGGAGTACTTCACCGGCACGGGCGTGAAGGGCCGCGCCAAGGCGATGTTCTTCAAGGGCGTCGGGCAGCTGCCCGTCGACCGCAGCGGCGGCAAGGCGAGCGAGGCGGCCCTGCGCTCGGGGCTCCGCGTGCTGCGCCGGGGCCAGCTGCTCGGCATCTACCCCGAGGGCACGCGCTCCCACGACGGGCGCCTGTACCGGGGCAAGACCGGCGTGGCGAAGATGGCGCTCGAGAGCCGGGTCCCCGTCATCCCCGTCGCCATGATCGGCACCGACAAGGTCCAGCCGATCGGGCGGAAGATCCCGAAGATCCACCGGGTCGGCATCATCATCGGCCGCCCCCTCGACTTCTCCCGCTACGACGGCCTCGCCGACGACCGCCACGTCCTGCGCTCGGTGACCGACGAGATCATGTACGAGCTCATGCGGCTGTCCGGGCAGGAGTACGTCGACGAGTACGCGAACGTCGTCAAGGAGCGGGCCGCCGCGGAGAAGCGGGCGAAGGTGGTGGGGGAGGTCCTCGGGCGCGTCGAGCGCATCACCGGCCGCGACACCTCCCAGCTGTCGGCGCAGCTGTCGGGTCTCTCCGAGCGCTGGTTCGGCGACGACCTGTCTCCCGGCGACTACACGAGCCGGCGTCCCGACGGCACCGACGCGCTCGACGAAGCCGACGCGCGCGCCGTCCTGCCGCACGACGACGCGGACGACGAGGCGGACGACGCGGCGGACGACGGTCACGACGACCAGCCGGACGCTTCGCCGGACGCCGAGCGCGACGACCGCCCGGACGCCGGACGGGACGCGGAGCGGGACCAGCGGGCGGACCGCGCCTGAGGCACCTCGGCGCGCCTCCTACCCTGGAGGGGTGACTCTCGACTGGCCCGAGCTCCCGGCGGCGCAGCAGCCGTCGTGGGCCGGTGGCGACGCCCTGGCCGCGGCGACCGCGGAGCTGCGGACCTATCCGCCGCTGGTGTTCGCGGGCGAGTGCGACAACCTGCGCGACCGCATCGCCGCCGCGGCCCGGGGTGAGGCGTTCCTGCTCCAGGGCGGGGACTGCGCCGAGACCTTCGACGGCGCGAGCGCCGACGCGATCCGGCGCCGGGTCAAGACCATCCTCCAGATGGCCGTCGTCCTCATGTACGGCAGCGGCCTGCCGGTCGTGAAGATGGGGCGCATGGCGGGGCAGTTCGCCAAGCCCCGCAGCAACGACACCGAGACCCGGGACGGGGTCACGCTGCCCGCGTACCGCGGCGACGCCGTCAACAGCTACGCCTTCACGGCCGAGGCCCGCGCGCACGACCCCGCGCGGCTCGTCCGCGCCTACCACACGGCCGCCTCGACCCTGAACCTCATCCGCGCCTTCACCACGGGCGGCTTCGCCGACCTCCGGCAGGTCCACGAGTGGAACAAGGGCTTCACGGCGAACCCCGCGAACGCCCGCTACGAGGTCCTCGCGCGCGAGATCGACCGCGCGATGCGGTTCATGGCGGCGTGCGGCGCCGACTTCGAGCAGCTGAAGGGCGTGGAGTTCTTCGCCAGCCACGAGGCGCTCCTGCTGGACTACGAGCGGCCCCTCGTCCGGACCGACTCCCGCACCGGGCTGCAGTACGCGACGTCGGCCCACTTCGTCTGGGTGGGGGAGCGCACCCGCGGCCTCGACGGCGCCCACGTCGACCTCGCCGCGCGGGTGCAGAACCCCGTCGGGGTGAAGCTGGGACCCTCGACGACGCCCGACGACGCGCTCGCGCTCATCGACCGTCTCGACCCCGACCGCACCCCGGGCCGGCTCACGTTCATCACGCGGATGGGTGCGGGCCGCATCCGCGACGTGCTCCCCGCCGTCGTGGAGAAGGTGCGCTCCTCGGGCGCGCAGCCGCTGTGGATCACCGACCCGATGCACGGCAACACGTTCGAGTCGGCGAGCGGGTACAAGACCCGGCGCTTCGACGACGTCATCGACGAGGTCCGCGGCTTCTTCGAGGTCCACGAGGCCGTCGGCACCGTCCCGGGCGGTCTCCACGTCGAGCTGACGGGCGACGACGTGACGGAGTGCCTCGGCGGTTCCGAGATGATCGACGACGCGGCCCTCGCGACCCGGTACGAGTCCGTCTGCGACCCGCGCCTCAACCACCAGCAGTCGCTGGAGATGGCGTTCCTCGTCGCCGAGATGCTCGGGCGGCGGTGAGGGCGCCGGCGCGCGTCGGCGACGACACGGCTCACGACACGGCCGTCGACGCGGTCGACCTCCGCTCGGACACCCTCACCCGCCCGACGCCCGCCATGCGGCAGGCCATGGCGGAGGCCGAGGTCGGCGACGACGTCTACGGCGAGGACCCCACCCTGGTCGCGCTCGAGGAGCGCGTGGCCGAGCTCCTCGGCCACGAGGCGGGGCTGTTCTTCCCCTCCGGGTCGATGGCCAACATGGTGGGCGTCCGGCTCCTCGTGCCGCCGGGCACCGAGCTCCTCGCCGACGTCACGTCCCACGTGCTGCGGGCCGAGCTCGGCGGGCACGCCGCGCTCGGCGGGGTGTCGTCCCGGACGTGGTCCGACGGGGTCGTCGACGGCACCAACCGCGCCAGGCGGCTCGACGCGGCCGTCCCGCTCGCCCTCATGGCGCCCGACGCCGGGCCGTACCTCGTGTCGACGGCGGCGGTCGCGGTGGAGAACACCCACAACTTCGGCGGCGGCACCGTCCAGCCGCTCACCGAGCTCGAGCTGCTCCGGGCCGGCACCGCCGAGGCCGGCGTCGCGGTGCACCTCGACGGGGCGAGGCTGTGGAACGCCCACGTCGCCGCCGGGGTGCCGCTCGCGACGTACGGGCGCCTCGCCGACACCGTGTCGGTGTGCCTGTCGAAGGGGCTCGGGGCGCCCGTCGGCTCGGTGCTCGTCGCGAGCCGGGAGCGCATCGCGCAGGCGCGGGTGCTCCGCAAGCGCTACGGCGGCGGCATGCGGCAGGCGGGCGTCCTGGCCGCAGCCTGCCTCCACGCCCTCGACCACCACGTCGGGCGGCTCGCGGAGGACCACGCCCGGGCGCGGCGGATCGCGGAGGCGTGCCACGCGGCCGCTCCCGGCAGCGTCGACCCGCGCGACGTCGAGACGAACATCGTCGTCCTCGCCACCGGCGACCGGCCGGGGGCCGAGGTCGCGGCGCTCGCCGCCGGGAAGGGGGTCCGGGTGTCGTCGCTCGGTCCCCGGATGGTGCGGGTCGTCACCCACCTCGACGTCGACGACGCCGACGTCGACCGGGCGTGCGAGGTCCTCGCCGCCGTCCTCACGGGCTGAGGCCCGACCCGGACGCGGCGTCCCGCGGCAGGTCGCGCGGTCGCGCCCGGGGGCGGACGAGCCAGAACGTCGCGGCCCACGCGAGCGCCGCGGCGACGACCACGGCGAGCAGCAGCGGGACCGGCGCCGCCGCGAGCGCGGCCGGCACCTGCCAGAAGAAGACGTCGGTCGGGGGGTCGCCCTGCGGCGGCGGCGTCGGCGTGAGCGCCCCGAGCGCGTGCGTGCCGACCGCGACCGCGACGGCGGTCGCGGTCGCCGCCCACCACCACGCCCCCCGCCGGCTGTGCGTCAGCAGCCAGGTCCCCAGCGGCCACGCGAGCACGACGACCTCGAGGAGCGTCCGGCCGCCCCAGAAGCCGGTGCCGCCGGAGATCCGCGACAGCAGCACCTGGACGAGGCCGTAGGCGAGGCCCGCCAGGGCGAGGGCCATGACGCGCGGGGGCACCGCGATCCGGTCGCGGACCCACGCGACGAGCAGCACGAGGGCGACCGGCTGCGCCGCGAGGAGGCCGTAGCGGGGGGAGAGGACGGCGCTCCCGACGTTGTCGAGCCGCCACCGCCACTCGCCGCCGTCGCGACCGGGATCGTCCTCGAGGACGCGGGCGTAGTCGAAGACCGCGTAGGGCCCCGCGAGGGACCACACCCCGAACAGCGCCCGGACCCACGCCACGTACGCCACTGCCCCGGTCGCCGAGCCCAGGAGGAGGGCGAGCGCCGTGCGGCGCTCGCTCCGCCACAGCGTCGCGGCCGCGGCCGCACCCGCGAGGGCGAGGTGCGGCCGGCTCAGCACCGCGGCCGCGGCGGCGCCCGCGGTGAGCAGCCACGGGCCGCCGCGGAGCACCGCGAGGCAGACGAGCCCGAGCCACAGCGTCGTCGCGCCGTGGGACCACAGGGCGTCGGCGGCCACCGCCCACACCCCGGACCCGACCCCGAGCGCGAGGGCGGACAGCAGGGCGATCCGCGCGGGGACCACCGCTCGGAGGCCGACGGCCATCGCGACCACCCCGACGGCGCACGCCAGGGCCGCGGTGGCGGCGCTCGGCCCCGGGACGGGACCGGCGCTCGGCGCGACGAGGTGCGCGAGCGCGTAGGCCGGGACCGCGAGGAGGACGACGCCGGGGAAGCGGTTCGTGTACAGGGCGTCGCCGACCGGCACCACCCAGTCCTCACCCTCCTCCAGACCGAGCCCCGTGAGGTCGGGGGTGCCGCGCACGGCGAGGCTCCACGCCGCCGAGGCGGCCGCACGGACGTCGTTGACGGGGAAGCTGGCGTAGTGGGCGGTGAGGAGGTAGAGCGCGGCGAGGCCCGCGCCGAGCGCCGCCGTCGGCAGCACCGCGGTGACGCCCCGGCGGGACGAGGAGCCGCGCGCCACGCGCTAGAAGGTCGTGACGACGACGGTCGACCCGGGGACGAGCGGGGTGCCCGCGGACGGGTCCTGGCTCACGACCCGGCCGAAGATCGACGACCCCCGTCGCTCCACCTCGAACCCGGCCTCCTCGAGGGCGGCGACGGCGTCGGCGAACCGGAGCTCGAAGACGTCCGGGACGGCCACCGGCTCCGGCCCCAGCGACACGGTGACGTCGACGGTGCCGCCCGGACGCAGCTGCCCCTCGGCAGGGTCCTGCGCCACCACGACACCGGCGGGGGCCGCGTCGTCGTAGCGCTCGCCGGTGTCGCCGAGCCGGAGCCCGGCGGCCTCGAGGACGCGGCGGGCCGAGTCCGCGTCGTCCCCCGTGACGTCCGGGACCGCCACCGGCTGCGGGCCGCGGCTCACGACGACGTCGACGGCGGTGCCCCCCCGGACGGCCTGCCCCGGCCCCGGCTCGTGCCCGACGACGAGGCCCTCGTCGACCTCGGCCGAGAACGCGCCCGAGCTCCCGCCGAGGACCAGGCCGAGGGGCTCCAGCGCCGCCGCGGCCTCCTCGGGGCTGCGGCCCCGCAGGTCCGGGACGTCGAACAGCTCGGGCCCCGCGGACACCAGCAGGGTGACGGTGCCGTTCTTGTGCACCTGCTCCTGCGGCCCGGGGCGGGTGTCGACGACCGTCCCCTCCGGGGCCTCCTCGTCGAAGACCGGTGTCGTGCCGGACGCGAGCCCGGCGGCCGCGAGCCGGTTCTCGGCGGCCGCGGCCGTGAGGGTGCGGACGTCGGGCACGTCACGCTGCGCCCCCGGCCCCGCCTCGAACCACCACAGCGCCGCCCCTGCCGCGACGCTCGCGAGGAGGAGCACGAGGAGCACCCCGGCGAGCCCGGGGCGGCGCCGCCGACGGGCCGGGAGGCTCCTCGTGAGCGCCTCGTCGGGCCGCTCCCCGTGCGTGGGCCCCACCGGCTCGTGCGGCGTGGTCGGGTCGTCCGGTTCGTGGGGGTCGGTGTCGCGCTCCTCGGGGAGCCCGTCCCACCACCGCTCCACCCGCGCGGTCCGGGTCGTGTCGGCGTCGCCGCCGGTCCCGTCGGGACGGGCGTCCAGGACGGCGGGGTCGAGCCCGGCCCAGGTCCGTCGCAGGTCGCGCAGCAGCTCCTGCGCGGAGGCGGGCCGCTCGGCCGGGTCGCGCCGGCACGCGCGCGCGACGAGGGCGTCGACCTCCGGGGGCAGGTGGGGGGCGAGCGACGACGGCAGCGGGACGTCGGTCGTGACGTGGCTCCACACCACCTGGAAGGGGACCTCGCCGGTGTGCGGCTGCCGCCCGGTGAGGAGCTCGAAGAGGACGATGCCCGCGGAGTACAGGTCCGTGCGCGCGTCGACCCTGCCGTGCTGCGCCGCCTCGGGCGCGAGGTACTCGGGCGTGCCGAGGAGCGAGCCGGTCGCCGTCCGCGAGGCGGTCGCGGCGCGCGCGAGCCCGAAGTCGGCGACCGCCCACGACCCGTCCCGCGTGGCGAGCACGTTCTCCGGCTTGACGTCGAGGTGGACGAGACCGGTGGCGTGCGCGGCCGCCAGGCCCTGCAGCAGCGCCGTCATGACAGGGAAGGCCTCCGCCGGGGACAGGGCGCCGCGGTCACGGACGAGGTCGCGGAGGGTCCGGCCCGGCAGCAGCTCCATCGCGAGCCACACGAGGTCCCCGTCGTCGCCCTGGTCGTGGACGGTGACGACGGCACGGTCCTGCACGGACGCCGCGGCGAGCGCCTCGGCGCGGAAGCGGTCGGCGAAGTCGTCGGACTCCGCGAGGTGGGGGTGCATGACCTTGAGGGCGACCTCGCGCCGCAGCCGGGTGTCCTCGGCCCGGTACACCGTCGCCATCCCGCCGCGGGCGACCCGCGCGAGCACGCGGTACCGGTCGCCGACCACACGACCCACGACCGGGTCGCGCACGGGGTCGTCGCCCCGGCCGGCGACGCGGTCGCGCACCTGGTCGCGCGTGGTGCCGTCCACGCGCGGAGTCTACGGAGGCGTGCGGGCCCGTTCGGGGAGGCGCGCGTCCTCGCGCAGGCACCCGCGCGTCCGTGGGACCCTCCTGCGGTGTCCCGTTCCCGATCCCGCACCGGCGACCGACGCCCGGCCGGCCCCCCGGCCCTCCGCACGCCCCGCCCCGACACCCTGTCGCCCGAGGAGACGGACGAGGTCCGCGACCTGGTCGCGGACTGGCTGCCCCTGCCGGACGTCGCCGAGCGGCTCGACCTCGACATCATGCGCGTCCGACGGCTCGTGGCGGACGGTGACCTCGCCGCCGTGCGCGTCGACGGCGTCGTCCAGGTGCCGGCCGCGTTCCTCGTCGAGGCCCCCGGCGGGCACGGTGCCGCGCCCCTGCCCGAGCTGCGGGGCACCCTGACGGTCCTCGAGGACGCGGGCTACACCACCGCCGAGGCCGTGCGGTGGCTGTTCACCCCCGACCCGACGCTCGTGGAGGGCCGGCCCGTCGACACGCTGCGCGCGGGTCGCAAGACGGAGATCAGGCGTCGGGCGCAGGCGCTGGGGTTCTGAGGTCCGCGGGGGCGGGCGCCCGCCCCGCGGGTCCGGTCCGGGCGGCCCACGCCCGCACGAGACCGGGGCCGGCGACCGCGAGGCGCCGCGGCAGCGACACCCGCACCCGGCGGTCGAGGACCTGGTGGTCGGCGCGCTCGACGGCGTCGAGGATGCCGCCGTACAGCCGGAACGCCGTGCGCATGCAGTCCCGCGACGTCGGGTGGAGCATGTCGATGCCGGGCTCGGCGTAGGCGTAGAGGGCGCGGGTGCGCTCGATCTCGAACTCCAGGAGCCGGCGCACCGGTGAGGTGACGGTCCCGGTGGCGAGGTCGGCCGCCGTCACGCCGAAGAGGTCGAGGTCCTCCTGCGGCAGGTACACGCGACCGCGGCGCAGGTCCTCGCCGACGTCCCGGATGAAGTTCGACATCTGGAAGGCCTCGCCGAGGGCGCGGGCGCGGGGCGCGGCGTCCGGGGTGCTCGGCTCGAGGATCGGCAGCATCTGCAGCCCGATGACCGCGGCCGACCCGTACATGTAGCGCTCGAGGTCGGCGTACGTCGCGTACGTCGCCTCCGTGATGTCCATCTGCATGGACTCGAGGAACGCCTCGACGTGCGCGCGGGGGATCCCCCAGCGCCGCATGGTGTCCTCCATGGCCGCCCCGACCGGGTCGTGACGGGGGTCGACGCCCGCCGGGCGCACCGGGTCGGTCTCGAGGCGCTCGAGGAACGCCTCCCCCCACCGCACCAGTGCGGCGGGGTCCGGCTCGGTGAGGCTGTCGACGAACTCGTCGGCGTACCGGGCGAAGCCGTACAGCGCCCACACGTACGGGCGCTTGGCCCGCGGCAGCAGCAGCGTCGCGAGGTAGTACGTCTTGCCGTGCCCGGCGTGCAGCTGCCGGGACCGCTCGTAGGCGACCCGCAGGGGCGGGTCCACGATCTCGGCGGCGTCGAGGTCCTTGGCGCTCACCCGTCGATCCTGCCCCAGCCGCGTCCGGCACGGGCACCCGACCGGCCTGCGTCGATCACGACCACGGTCGGCGCGACCGCGCGTCCCAGTACTCGTCCGGCTCCTCCGCGAGCCCCGCGAGGGCGTCCGTCACGTCCGTCGGCAGCTCGACGCGCGTGGCGGCGAGGTTGCTGCGGACCTGCTCGGGCGTGACCGCCCCCGACAGGACGACGCTCGCCCACGGCTGGGCCAGCGCGACGGCGATCGCGAGGGCGTCCCGGCCCGTCCCGAGCGACGCCGCGAGCGCGTCGAGCCGGTCGGCGGCGTCCGACCGCTCCCCGCCGGGGGCCAGGCGGCCGTTGGCGACCGCCTCCTTCACCACGACGCGCGCCCCGGCGGCGGCGACCTCGGCGAGGGCGGGCCCGACCGAGGGCTCCAGGACGTTCCACGTCGCCTGGAACGACGTGAAGAGCGGCCGGCCGTCGACCTCGACCTCGGCGGCCCGTCGGACGCTCCCGGCCTGCGAGGGTCCTGACACCGAGACCCCGACGGCCACGCCGCGCTCGCGGAGGGCGCCGAGCTCCCGGTGCAGCGCGGTGTCGTCGAGGACGCCCGTCCCGGGCGTGGCGCTGTGGACGTGGTAGACGGACAGCCGGTCGCCGAGCAGGCGCAGCGTCTCCGCCGACTGCGAGCGGTATGCCTCGAGGGAGTGGTCCTTCACCTCGTGCCGGTCCGCGTCGAGCCGCCAGTCGCCGACGTAGCGGTACCCCCACTTCGAGCCGACCGTCACGTCGGCGTCCGGGTGGGCGTCGAGCCAGCCCGCGAGGAACTCCTCCGCGCAGCCGTAGGACCGTGCCGCGTCGACGTAGCGCACCCCGCCGGCCACCGCGGCGTCGAGCACCGCCCACGTGCGCCGGCGGAGGTCCGCCACGCCGCGCCCGTCGCCGAGGTCGCGGCCCCTCCCGCTCGTGATGTACGCCGGACGCGCCAGGGCGGCCAGGCCGATCCCGAGCCGGGACGGGCTCACCAGCGCCAGGCCCGGGACCGGTAGGAACGGTCCCGGCCCAGCACGCGCTCGGCCGCGAGCCGCCCGGAGACGAGCACCATCGGCACGCCGACACCCGGCTGGGTCCCGGAGCCGGTGAGCACGACGTTCTCCCCCCACAGGTTCCCGGGCCGGAACGGCCCGGTCTGCCCGAAGGTGTGGGCGCTGGCGAAGGGGGCGCCGGCGTACATGCCCCGTCGTTCCCAGTCGAGCGGGGTCGTGACGTCCTCGACCTCGATCGCGTCGCCGAAGCCCGTGTAGCCGCGGTCGTGGAGCTGCTCGAGCACGTGCTCGCGGTAGCGGGCCGCCCCGGCCTCCCAGTCGATGCCGGCGGTGAGGTTCGGGGTGGGGAAGAGGACGTAGTAGATCTCGCGACCGGGGGGCGCCAGCCCGGGGTCGGAGGCGGTGGGCCGCGACACGAGGATGCTCGGGTCCCGCATGAGCCGGCCGTGCGTGAGGTCGGTGAAGACGCCCTCCCACTCCTCGCCGAAGTGGATGTTGTGGTGCGCGGTGAAGTCGTAGCGGCGGGTGGAGCCGGCGAGCAGCAGGTAGCAGCTGGGGGAGTACGTGAGCCGGCGGTGCCGGCGCGGGCTCTTCCCGAGCAGGTCGCGGTGCGCGACGGGCAGGTCCGGGTTGAGCACGAACGCGTCCGCCTCGATGCGCTCCCCGGTGCTCGTGACGACCGCGCGGGCGCGCCCGCCGGAGTGCTCGACGCGCTCCACGGTCGTGCCGTAGCGGATCTCGACGCCGTGCTTCTCCGCCGCGGCCGCCATGGCCTGCGGGATGGCGTGCATGCCGCCCTTGGCGGCGAACACCCCGGCGACGGAGTCCATGTACGCGATGACGGCGTAGATCGCGAGCGCGTCGTACGGGCTCACGCCCGCGTACAGCGACTGGAAGGAGTAAATGCGCTGCGTGCGCGGGTCGGACAGGAACTTCTCCACGCGCGGCGCGAGCTTCCCGAACCCGCCCATCGCGAGGAGCCGGACGAGGTTGGGGGTGAGCAGGTCGAGCGGGGTGTCGATGTTCCGGTCGATGAAGTCCGTCATCTCGTACCGGTACAGCCGGGCGACGTAGTCGACGTAGCGCCGGTAGCCCGCGGCCTCGTCCGGACCCACCACCTGCTCGATCTCCGCGCACATCGCCTCGGTGTCGGCGTGGACGTCGAGGTGCGACCCGTCGGCGTAGAACGCGCGGTACAGGGGCGTGACGGGCTCGAGGTCGAGCCAGTCGTGCATGTCCTCGCCGAGCGCGTCGAAGCAGTCGGCGATGAGGTCCGGCATCGTGAGGACGGTGGGGCCGTTGTCGAAGCGGTACTGCCCGGACCCGTCCGGGGCGTCCCGCACGACGACCCCCGCCCGTCCGCCGGGGACCTCCTCCCGTTCCAGCAGCGTGACGCGCCGGCCGGCCCCGGCCAGGCGCATCGCGGCCGACAGCCCCGCGAGCCCGGCGCCGACGACGACGACGTGGTCGGTGGGCCCGACGACGGTCCGGACGCGGCCGGGCAGCCACCCGGCGAGGCGGGACGGGGTGAGGACGGGGCGGCTCACGGGGTCTCCTGGGGTCGCGGGCGCGGACGGGGCAGGGATCTCACACGGGGGTCACGTGCTGCGGGCGGTGGCGGCGACGACGAGTCCCTCGAGGACCTCGCGGGCGTCGTCGTCGACGTCGGCCCGCGCGAGGGCCGCCCGGGCGGCCTCGACGTCCTCGACGATCATGGCCTCGACCCGGTCGGCGGCGCCGGTGTCGAGGAGGACCTCCCGCAGGACCTCGACCCCGTCGGGACCGAGCCCGGGGTCGCCCAGGAGCCGGCGCACCTGACCCGCCTGCGCCGGCGTGGCGCGCTCGAGCGCGAGGGCGACGAGCACGGTCCGCTTGCCCTCGCGGAGGTCGTCGCCGGCGGGCTTGCCGGTCTCGGCGGGGTCGCCGAAGACCCCGAGCAGGTCGTCGCGCAGCTGGAAGGCCTCGCCGAGCGGCAGCCCGTACGCGGAGTAGGCGTCGAGGAGCGTCTGCGGCGCCCCGGCGAGGGTGCCGCCCAGGAGCAGCGGGTGCTCGATGGAGTACTTCGCGGACTTGAACCGGATGACGTTCCGGGCGCTCTCGACGGGGTCGACCTCGCCGGTCGGGTCCGTCTCACCGGCGGTCACCTGCTCGAGCATGTCGAGGTACTGCCCGGCCATGAGCTCGGTCCGCATGCGGTCGAACACGACCCGTCCGCGGGCGAGCGCGTCGGTGGGCAGCCCGCTGGCGGTGAGGAGCTCGTCGGACCACGACAGGCAGAGGTCGCCCGCGAGGATCGCCCCCGCGGTGCCGAACCGGCCCGTGTCCCCGTGCCAGCCCGCGCCCCGGTGCAGGCGGGCGAAGCGCCGGTGCACCGCCGGCAGGCCCCGCCGGGTGTCGGAGTCGTCCATGACGTCGTCGTGCACGAGGGCCGCGGCCTGGAACAGCTCGAGGCTCGTCGCCGCGGCGACGACCTCCTGGCAGTCCGGACCGCCCGCGCCCCGCCAGCCCCAGTAGGCGAAGGCGGGGCGCAGCCTCTTGCCGCCCCTCAGGAGGTCGGTGACGTACTCCACGAGCGGCGCCGCGTGCGGGCTCACCGCCTCGACCGTGGCGGCCTGCCGGGACAGGACGTCGTCGAGGGTCTTCTGCACGCGGACACGGAGGTCCTCGCGGTCGAGGACGGCGCGGGCCGCGCTCACGGGGTCGACCGGTGCCGCGGCCGGGACGCTGTCGCTCACGGTCAGCCAGCGTATGGTCCGCCCGCCGGGCGGGCACACCGACCGACCCGGTGCGCCCGCCGCCTACCCTGGCGGGGTGCCCGAGGCATCCGTCATGCGCCAGCCGCACCGCACCGTGCTGGAGTCGCTCGCCGTGGCGGCGGCGGAGGGTCGGCCCACCGTGTCCTTCGAGTTCTTCCCGCCCCGGGACGCCGCGGGGGAGCAGGTGCTGTGGCAGGCGGTCCGCCGGGTCGAGGGCGCGCGGCCGGACTTCGTGTCGGTGACGTACGGCGCGGGCGGCGGCACGCAGGAGCGCACGGTCCGCGCGACGCAGCGGATCGCCCGGGAGTCCTCCCTCTCCCCGGTCGCCCACCTCACGTGCGTCGGGCGCACGGTGCCGCAGCTGCGGCAGGTGGTGGGCGCCTACGCCGACGCCGGCGTGCGGAGCGTCCTCGCGCTGCGGGGCGACCCGCCGGGCGGCCCGACGGCGCCGTGGCAGCGCACCGAGGGCGGGCTCGACCGCGCCATCGAGCTCGTCGAGCTCCTCCGCGGCCTCGGCGGGTTCTCCGTCGGGGTGGCCGCCTTCCCCGACGGGCACCCCGAGTCGCGCACCCCCTCGCAGGACGCCCGCGTGCTCGCGCTCAAGGCCCGGGCGGGGGCGTCGTTCGCCGTGACGCAGTTCTTCTTCGACCCCGCCCGGTGGGAGCGGCTCGTCGACACGGTCGCCTCGCAGGGCGTCGACCTGCCCGTGATCCCGGGGATCATGCCGGTGACGAACCTCCGACAGGTCACGCGCTTCGCCGAGCTGTCGGGGACGCCTCTGCCCGGCGACCTCGTCGACCGGCTCGAGGCGGTGGCCGACGACCCCGCCGCCGTGCGGGCCGTCGGGGTCGAGGCCGCCACGCGCCTGGGGGAGCGGCTGCTCGCGGCCGGGGCGCCGGGCCTGCACTTCTACACGCTCAACTCGTCGACCGCGACGCTCGAGGTGTGCGCGAACCTCGGCCTCGTCCGGGGCCGGCTCGCCCGGGCGTAGCGGGCGCCGTCGGGCCGGCGCCGTCGCCGGGCGCCGTCACACCAGCGCGTCGTCCTCCCGCTCGGGCTCCGGCGCGACGGGCGGCCCGACGAGGTCCGCGACGATCCGCGCGCTCATGCCGACGAGCGGGATGCCGCCGCCGGGGTGGGCGGACCCGCCGACGAGGTAGAGCCCCTCGATGTTGCTCGCGTTGGCGGGGCGCAGGAAGGCCGAGCGAGCGCCGTTGCTCGACGAGCCGTAGATGGAGCCCCCGACGCTGCGGGTGGCGTACTCGAGGTCCGCGGGGGTCCGCACGACCCGCCACCGCACCCGGTCGCGCACGTCGAGGCCGCGCTCGGCCATGACGTCGAGGACGCGGTCGGCGTAGGTGTCCGCGAGGCCCTCGGCCCGCCAGTCGACGCCGCGCGCCGGTTCCCCGGGCCGGTGACGCGGCGCGTTGACGAGGACGAACCACGCCTCGCAGCCGTCGTCGGGGCGCAGGGCGGGGTCGTCGGGGGCCGAGACGTACACCGTGGGGTCCGGTGCGGGTCGGCAGCGGCCCCGGTGCCGGCCCGTGCCGAAGACGGAGTCGAACTCGTCGTCGTAGTCGCGCGGGAAGAGGACCGTGTGGTGCTGCAGGTCGGGGGTGCGTCCCTCGAGGGCGAGGAGCAGGACGAACCCCGACAACGACGGGTCCGCCTTGCGCAGCCGCTGCCGCCCGAGCTCCCCGGGCGGACCGGCGAGCAGCTCGTGGTAGAGGTGCGCGGCGTCGGCGTTCGACACCACGACGTCCGCCTCGACCTTCGTGCCGTCGCGCAGCCGCACCCCGTGGGCCCGCCACCCCCGGGGCCCGGGGACGTCCTTGACGAGGACCTCGGCCACGTCGGCGCCGGTCCGGATGGTGGCGCCGCACTCCAGCGCCCGCTGGGCGAGGGCGTCCGCGAGGCGCTGGAGCCCGCCGCGGACGTACCACGCGCCGTAGCGCTGCTCGACGAACGGGACGGTCGCCAGCGCCGCCGGGGCACGCCGGGGGTCCGAGCCGGTGTACGTCGCGTACCGGTCGAGCAGCACCCGCAGCCGCGGGTCCTTGAGGTAGCGGCGCCCGAGTGCCCGCAGCGAGCGCCACGGCGCGATACGGACGAGGTCGTCGACCTTCCGGGCCTCGCGCAGGAGCGTCCGGGGACCGTCGAGCGGGGACTCGAGGAACGGGCCGCGGGTGGCCTCCCAGATGGCCTCCGCGCGCTCGCTGAACGCCGTCCACTGCGCGCCCGTCCCGGCACCGAGGGCGGCGTCCATCGCGGCGGCGATGCGGGTGGGGTCGGCGTTCGGCAGGTCGAGGACCGTGCCGTCGCCGAAGCGGTACCGGAAGGCGGGGTCGACCGAGACGAGGTCGACGACGCGGCTCAACGGCTCACCCGTGGCCGCGAACAGCTCCTCGTACACCGAGGGGAGCGTGAGCAGCGAGGGCCCCGTGTCGAAGCCGAAGCCGCCGCGCGCGTAGCGGCCGAGCTTGCCGCCGGGCTGCGGGGCCTGCTCGAGCACCGTCACGTCGTGACCCGCGTGCGCGAGCCGGACCGCGACGGCGAGCCCGCCGAGGCCGGCGCCGACGACGACGACGCGGCTGAGGGGGACCTGCCCGGCGCTCGCGTCGCTCACAGCCCCCGACCCTTCCACGTGAGGGTGCCGTGGCGCCTGCCGTGCAGCGAGCGGGCCGTCAGCCACGCGGCGGCGAGGACCGAGAGCGGGTGGGCGAGCGCGTCGGGCAGGGACCGCCCGCCCGTGGCCTCGGCCGCCACGTAGCGGCCCAGCACGCCCGCGGCGTAGCCGACGGCGCCGACGCGGGACCCGGCGAGCGCGGCCGCCGCGGGCCACACGTAGGCGAGGGCGAGGACCCCCATGACGGCGGCCGCCCCCGCCGGGGAGCCGAAGGCGGACCACAGCGACTTCGTGTAGCCGGCCTCGACCTGCGCCCACGAGGTGTACATCCGGCAGGCGGCGACGCCGCTGCCGTCGCACGGGACGCCCCGTCCGCCGCTGCGCTTGACCGCCCGGAGGAGCCCGATGTCCTCCAGCACCTCGCCGGCGACGGCCGCGTGACCGCCCGCCCGCCGGTACGCGGTCGCGTCGACCGCGAGGAGCTGGCCGTTCGCCGCGGCCAGGCTCGCCCGGGGGGAGCGTTCCGCACGACCCAGCGGCAGGGTCGTGAGCCACGACCACTGCAGCAGCGGCTGCACGAGCCGCTCGCCCGCGCTGCCCGCGAGCTGGCGCGGGTACGGCGAGACGAGGTCGAGGCCGCTGCCGCGCAGCAGCGCGACCGTGGCGGCGACGGCGTGCGGGGCGAGGGTGACGTCGGCGTCGACGAACACGAGGACCTCGCCCGTGGCCTCGCGCCCCAGCTGGTGGCAGGCGTGCGGCTTGCCGAGCCACCCGGGCGGCGGCTCCCGGCCGGGGACCAGGCGGACGCGCGGGTCGCGGGCGGCGGCGGCGCGGACGACGTCGGCGGTCGCGTCGCTGCTGCGGTCGTCGCACACGAGGACCTCGAGGTCGGGCACGCCGGTCTGCTCGGCGAGGCACGCGAGCAGGCGGGGCAGCGTCGTCGCCTCGTCCCGGGCCGGCACGAGGACGCTGACACGACCCCGTACGGCGGGCGGCTCGTCGGGCGGGCGGCGCAGGAGGCGGGCGTTGCGCACCGTGTGGACCGTGAGCCCGACCGCGAGGACCGTGCCGGTGCGGGTGAGGATGCGGGTGAGGGCGCGTGCGAGGGCGGCACGACGCGCTCGACCAGCCAGTCGGCTCACAGTCGGTCCCGTGCTCCGCTCAGGCGCCGGTCCTGGAGCGCGCGCGCGGTCGCGGCAGCGCGCCCCGCCACCCGAGCGGGGGGACGCTGCTGCCGCCGTCGCGGCGCAGCAGCCAGAGGTACGGCCCGACGAGCAGCCCCATCCCCACCAGGCCGTACGCGGCGACCACGGGCCGGTCGAAGAACGCGACGTTGGCGAGCCCGGAGCCGAGCCACGTCCACGCCAGCAGGAGCGCCGGCGCCGTCTCGTCGACCGCGCGGCGCGGGACGACGACGTCGAGCAGCGCGACCATCACGACCGCGACGAGCAGCCAGCCCGCGTAGTTCGTCAGCGGGATGCCGGGGACGCCGGGCAGCCCGGGCTCCGGCCGGTCGAAGACCCAGTGCCCCGCGGCGGTCATCTGCGGGTCGAGGTAGAGGTCCCACGAGGCGAGGGCCAGACCACCGAGCACGGCGGTGAGCGCGCGAGCGGGGAGCGTGCCCGGGGCTCGGCCGCGCGACGCGAGCAGGACCGCGCCGAGGCGCCGGCCGAGCAGGAGCGTCGGCCACGCCATCATCGTCCACGCGAGCGGGATGAGGACGGGCACGTCGAGCAGCTCCGGACCCAGCGTCCCCGTGTACTCGTAGGGACCGAACGGGACGCCCGTCGCGGTGCCGACGGCCTCCGCCAGGAGACCGACCCCCCCGGCGACGAGCAGCACGAGCACCGCGGCGCGGGCGCCGGTCGTCACCGCGGCGTGGGCGAGGCTCGCCGCGCAGAACAGCACGACGGTCGCCGTCGTCGAGGCGACGAGGGCGCGGCCGTCGAGGAGGGGGTAGCTCACCTGCACGAGGACGGTGAGCGCCGCGAGCGCGAGGGGGAGCCCGAGCGGGTGCAGGACCCCGCGGCGCAGGCGGCCCTCCTCCGCGTCCGGCATGCGCCCGATCGTAGACGGGGCCCTCGGCGGCGGGGACCTGCGGCCGGGTCAGCCGGAGGTCGGGTCGCCCGACACGACCGCGCTGCGTCCGCCCGTGAGCCGGACGAGCTCGTCGTGCGTGGTCGGGAAGACCGTGTGCGGGTGCCCGGCTGCCGCCCACAGCTCACCGAGGTGCGCGAGGTCGGCGTCGACGACGGTCGGCAGCTCGTGGGTGTGCCCGACCGGCGCGACACCGCCGATGACGAAGCCCGTCGCCTGCCGCACCAGGTCGGCGGGGGCCTTGCGGACCTCGGCGACGTCGAGCGCCTCCGCGAGCAGACCGGGGTCCACCCGGTGCCCGCCCGAGGCGAGGACGAGGACGGGGTAGGGGTCGGCGCCCCCGACCGCGTCGGGGCGGGGGTGCGCGACGAAGACGAGGGAGTTGGCGATCTGGGCGACCCCGACGCCGAGGCTCGCGGCCGCCTCCGCGGCCGTGCGGGCGCTCGTGTCGAGCACCTGGATGCGGTCGGCGGCGTCGTCGACGCCCGCGGCGTGCAGGGCGGCGCGCACCCGGCCGACGCCGGGGTGGGTGCTGAGGTCGAGCGGCTCGGTCACGAGGGGGAGCGTAGGGAACGTCGCCGCCGTGCCCGTGGTGCGGCCGTGGTGCGGCCGTGGTGCGGCCGGGGTCCCCCGCGGGTCGTCGGGGTGGGCGACACGCCGGAGCGGTGGACGGCGGCGGTCCCGCGACCTAGTCTTCGAACACGCGTTCGTTCGAACACAGTTTCGATCTTGTGATGGGTCAGGGGAGCGAGGAGGGCATCGTGCGACGGTACGACGAGCACGTCGAGGTGAGGACGACGGACCTCGGTGACGGGTCCGCGGGCCGGCCCGACGCCTTCATCTGGCGCGACCGGCTCCACGTCGTCACCGAGGTCCTCGCCACGTGGTCGGAGCGTGAGGCGTGGTGGGAGGTCGACGTGCGCCGCGGGGAGCCGGCGGCGTACGAGCGGACGGTGTGGCGGGTCGAGGCCGGCCCGGGTCGCTGGGCCGGCACCGGGGTGTACGACCTCGCGCTGACCGTCCCCGTCGGTCGGCCGGTCGCCCGACCCGTGCTCGCCGGGGCGGCCGTCGGCGGGCCGGTTCCCCGTGCCGGCGCGGGAGCTCCTGCCGGGACGCAGGGGGAGTGGGTGCTGCTGTGCCGGCTGGACTGAAGGTCCCGAGCGCGTCGGGCGCACCGGCCGCGCAGGCCGCACCGGAGGGGGAGGCGGTCCTGGTGCTGACCCGCCCGGCGCAGGCGAACGCCGCCGGGGTCGCGCTCCTCGACCGCGCCCGGGACGGCCTGCGCGCCGCCGCGGCCGAGCTCGACGCGGGCGCACGGTGGGGCGGGGCGCAGCTCGCCGCGCTGCGGGCGGCGACCGCGGTCCTCGCCGTCCGGGGCCGGCCGGGGCCCGCGCGGTCACGGCCCCGCAGCGTGTGGCACGTGCTGCCGCGGCTCGCGCCCGAGCTCACCGAGTGGGCCCAGTACCTCGGCGCCCTCGGCGGACCGGCCTCGCCCGCCCCTCCCGGCGTCGTCGGCCGCGGTGCGCGCGAGGCCGACGACCTGCTGCGGGACGCCGAGCGGTTCCTGCGCGCCGTCACCCGCTGCCTCGGCCTGCCGTGGCGGCCCGTGCTACCCGACGTCGTCCCCGCGTCCCGCTGAGCCCCGCCCCGCCGACCGCTCCCTCGACCACCTCGCCGACCACCTCGCCGACCACGTCCCCGGAGACCTCGACAGTGCCGTCCACGCCGACCTTCACCCACCTCCACGTGGCCTCCGGCTACTCGCTGCGCCACGGGGCCGCGACCCCGGCCGCGCTCGTGGCCCGGGCCGCGGAGCACGGCATGGACGCGCTCGCGCTCACCGACCGCGACGGCTGCTACGGGGCGGTGAAGTTCGCCGGGGCGTGCGCCGAGGCCGGGATCGACCCTCTCCTCGGCGTCGACCTCGCCGTCGAGCCGACCGGGGCGCTCGCCGGCCTCCCGGTGTGGGCCGACCCCGCGGGTCGGGTCCAGGGTCCGGGCCAGGGTGCGGCCCGGCGCCGCACCCCGGTCCGGGGCGGGGCGCAGGTCGACCCCCGCCACCCCCGCATCACGGTGCTCGCGCTCGCCGCCGACCCCGCGACGGGGCTGCCGGCCGCGGCCGGGTGGGCGCGGGTGTGCCGGCTCGTGTCGGCCACCCACGCCCGCGGCGAACGCGGCAGGCCGGTCGCCACCGAGGACCTGCTCGTGGCGCACTCCCGCGACCCGGGCACCGGGGCACCGGCGCTCGCGGTCCTGCTCGGGCCGCACTCCGAGGTCGGCCGCGCGGTGCTCGCCCGTCGCGACGACCTCGCCGTCCGGCTGCTGCGGGGCTGGGCCGCCCGGTTGCCGCCCGGCAGCCTGTTCGTCGAGGTCGTCCACCACCGCGCGCCCCGCGACGTCCCGGCGAGCCTCGGGCACGCCGCCCGCATGCTCGCCGTGGCCGACGCCGCGGGTGTGCCCGCCGTGCTCACCAACGCCGTCCGGCACGTCGAACCCGGCGGCGGGCTCACCGTCGACGTGCTCGACGCCGCCCGCCGGCTCGTCCGCCTCGACCCCCGCCACCTCGACCGCACCACGAGCGCCGGCTACCTCGCAGGCGCCGGGGAGATGACCGCCCGCGCCCGGGAGGTCGCCGACCTCGCCGCCGGACTGCCCGGCAGCCGCGACGGCAGCGGCGCCCGCACCGCCACCCGCCTGCTCGCGACGACCGCCGCCCTCGCCGACCGCTGCCGGCTCGACCCCGCCGCCGACCTGTCCGTGGGCTCGGTCCACCTGCCCGAGGCCGAGGTGCTCGGCCACGACGCCACGACCGACCTCCAGGCCGTCCTCGCCGCCCGCTGCCGCGAGGGCCTCGACCGGGCCTACGGCGGTCGCGGGGTGCCCACCCCCACCGGCCACGCGAGCCCGGCGGACATCGAGGCCCGCCTCGCCGACGAGCTCGCCGTCGTCGAGCAGCTCGGCTTCGCCGGCTACTTCCTCACCGTCGCCGAGGTCTGCGACCTCACCCGGTCCCTCGGCGTGCGGGTCGCCGCCCGGGGCTCCGGCGCCGGCAGCCTCGTCTGCCACGTCCTCGGCGTCTCCGGGGTCGACCCCGTCCGGTACGGGCTGCTCATGGAGCGGTTCCTGTCGCCGCTGCGGGCGTCCCTGCCCGACGTCGACGTCGACGTCGAGTCCGCGCGGCGCAAGGAGGTGTACGACGCCGTCCTCGCCCGCTTCGGCGCCGACCGGGTCACGTGCGTGTCGATGATGGACACCTACCGGGTGCGCCACGCCGTCCGGGACGTCGGCGCCGCGCTCGGCATGCCGCCCACGGAGGTCGACGCCATCGCGACGTCGTTCCCCCACATCCGCGCCCGGGACGCCCGCAAGGCGATCGAGGAGCTGCCGGAGCTGCGCGCGTCCGGTCTCGGCTCCGCCGACCTCGACGCGTTCTTCGACCTCGTCGAGTCCGTCGACGGCCTGCCCCGCCACATCGCGCTCCACCCGTGCGGGGTCGTCCTGTCCGACGCGGGCCTGCTCGACCGCACCCCGGTCGAGCCCAGCCACGAGGGCTACCCGATGACCCAGCTCGACAAGGACGACGTCGAGGAGGTCGGCCTGCTCAAGCTCGACGTCCTCGGCATCCGCATGCAGTCGGCCATGGCGCACGCGGTCGCCGAGGTCGCCCGCGTCGACGGCGAGCACGTCGACGTCGACGACCGCACCCAGGTGCCGCTCGACGACGACGACACCTACGCCCTCATCCGCTCCACCCGCACCCTCGGCTGCTTCCAGATCGAGTCGCCGGGCCAGCGGGAGCTCGTCGGCAAGTTCGCTCCCGAGACCTTCGAGGACGTCATCACCGACATCTCCCTGTTCCGGCCCGGTCCCGTGAAGTCCGACATGGTGACGCCCTTCCTGCGCGCCCGGCAGGGCTGGAACGCCCCCGAGTACCTCCACCCGGACCTCGAGCCCGTGCTCGCCGAGACCTACGGCGTCGTCGTGTTCCACGAGCAGGTCATCCGCATCGTCGCGGTCACCACCGGCTGCACGCTCGCGGAGGCCGACGAGGTCCGCCGCGCCATGGGCTCGACCGACGGGCAGGCCGCCGTCCGCGAGTGGTACGTGCCGACGGCCGTGCGCCGCGGCTACGACCCCGACACCGTGTCCCGGTTCTGGGAGGTGCTCAAGGCGTTCGCGTCGTTCGGGTTCTGCAAGGCCCACGCCGCCGCGTTCGCCCTGCCGACGTACCAGTCGGCGTGGCTCAAGCGGCACCACCCGGCCGCCTTCCTCGCCGGGGTCCTCACCCACGACCCCGGCATGTACCCCAAGCGCCTCGTGCTCGACGACGCCCGCCAGCTCGGCATCGCGGTGCTCGGCCTCGACGTCAACGCCTCCGACGGCACGTACCGGGTCGAGCGGGTCGCCCCCTGGGACGAGCCGCCGCCCGGCGTGCTGGGCGCACCGCCGCGCGAGGCCCCGCCCGAGGGCCTGCCCGACGCCCGCGGCTACGGCATCCGGCTGTCGCTCGCCGACGTCAAGGGCATCAGCGACGCCGAGGTCGAGCGGGTCGTCGCCGGTCGCCCGTACGGCTCCCTCGCCGACTTCTGGCACCGGGCGGGCGTGTCCCGGCCGGTCGCCGAGCGGCTCGTCGTGGCGGGCGCCTTCGACGAGCTGTACGGCCTCACCGGCCGCGTGCACCGCCCCGGCCCCGGCGGCGGCGCAGGCTACGCCGTCCCGACCCGACGGCGGGGCCGGGTCACCCGGCGGGACCTGCTCCTCCAGGTCGCCGAGCTCGACCGGTGGAGCCGGGCCGTCGGCGGGGCCCGGGGCGGGGGTGCGCGCAGGCGCCGCACGGCCGGCACGACGGCCGGCCACATGGCCGAGCACGAGGCGCCCCCGGCGGCCCAGCTCGCCCTCGACCTCGGCGACGCCCCCGACGAGACCGTCGGCACCGACCTGCCGGACATGACGAGCGCCGAGCGGGTCGTCGCCGAGCTCGACGTGCTCGGCCTCGACGCCTCCCGGCACGTCCTCGACTTCTACACCCCGCTGCTGGACGCGCTCGGGGTCACCCGCAGCCCGGACCTCGTCCGGCAGCGCAGCCGCAGCGAGCTGCTCGTCGCCGGGGTCAAGGTCGCCACGCAGACCCCGCCCATCCGCTCGGGGCGCCGGGTCGTGTTCCTCACCCTCGACGACGCGACGGGCGCGGTCGACGCCACCTTCTTCGAGGACGTCCAGGGGCCCTACGCCGCCACGGTGTTCCACTCGTGGCTGCTCCTGGTCCGGGGCGTGCTCCGCCGGACCGGTCCCCGGGGGGTGTCGCTGCGGGCGACCGGCGCGTGGGAGCTGCCGGTGCTGTGGCAGGCGTGGAAGGACGACGGGCTCGAGGCCGTCCGCGCCGTCCTCGACACCGTGCCCGCGGGCTTCGACCTCGAGGCGGGCGAGCTGGGCGGTGCGGTCGCCGGGGCGGCGGCGAGCCGGTCGAGCCGCCCGGTCATGGTGCGGCCCCCCGTCGGGACCATGGCGAGCACGGTCTCCCCGCCCTCCGGCACCGGTCCCGGCCGGGACGACGGGCTGGAGAACGCCGGTGGCATGGGCGGGTCCCGCCGTCGGGTGCTCGTCCACGCCAGCGGGTTCACCCAGTCCCCGTACGCCGACATCCGCCCCGCGGGGGTGAGCGGCCGGGAGCCCCGCAAGCTCGCCGAGGAGGCCGCCCGCGCCCAGCGCGAGCGGGGCTCGGGCTCCGCCCCGCGGCGGCTGTGGCACGCCAGTCCCGGGAGCTCCGGCCGGTGAGCGCGGCGCAGGCCCCGGCGTCGGCCCCGGCTCGTAGGCTGGGCCCGTGCCCGACCCCCACGCCCGCCGCGACCGCCGCTCCACCCGCGCCGGGCTGCGCGAGGCGGCCCTCGACCGCCTCATCGAGCCGCTCCTCACCGACGCGGGAGGGGCGGGTCCCGCGTTCGTCGTCGACCTCGGCGGCGGTGCCGGCACGCTGTCGGTCCGCCTGGCCGAGCACGGCCACGACGTCGTCGTCGTCGACCCCAGCCCGGACGCCCTCGCGGCCCTCGACCGCCGCGCCCGCGAGGCGGGGGTCGCCGAGCGGGTCCGCGGCCACCAGGGCGACGCCCGCCAGCTCGCGGGTCTGCTCGACCGTCCGGTCGACGTCCTGCTGTGCCACGACGTCCTCGAGCTGGTCGACGACCCCGCCGCCACCCTCCTCGACGTCGCGGCGGTCCTCCGTCCCGGTGGGGTCCTCAGCCTCCTCACGGCGCAGCGCAGCGGCGCCGCCGCGCTCCGCGCCGCCGCCGGTCGCGTCGAGGAGGCCCTCGCGGTGCTCTCCCACCCCGACGGGTGCACCGGCGCCGACGACCCCCTGCTGCGGCGCCTCGACGCGGCCACGACCGCGGAGCTGCTCGCGGCCGCCGGTCTCGACGTGGTCGCGGTCGTCGGCGTCCCCGTCCTCGCCGACCTCGTGCCGGAGGCCGTCCTCGACGCCGGGCCTCGCGTCCGCGAGGCGCTGCGGCAGCTGGAGGCGGCGGCGGGGGAGCACCCCGACCTGCGCGGTCTGGCCTCCCACCTGCACTGGCACGCCGTGCGCAGGGCGCCGGCCGGCTGAGGTGGCCCCGTGAGCCGGCGACAGGTCGGCAGGGCCGACGGCAGGGCCGCGGCGCTCGGCCTCTCGGGGGACGACACCGGCTGCACGGTGCTCCACGCCGACATGGACGCCTTCTACGCCGCCGTGGAGCTGCGGTCCCGCCCCGACCTCGTCGGGCAGCCCGTCATCGTCGGGGGCGGCACCCGCGGGGTCGTGCTGTCCGCGACGTACGAGGCCCGTCGCAGCGGCGTCCACGCCGCCATGCCGATGAGCCGCGCACGGCGGCTGTGCCCGCAGGCGGTCGTGCTCCAGCCGCACCACCACCTCTACGGCGAGGTGTCCCGCGGCGTCATGGAGGTCTTCCGCTCCGTCACCCCTGTCGTGGAGCCCCTGAGCCTCGACGAGGCGTTCCTCGACGTCTCGGGGGCGCTGCGTCGGCTCGGCAGCCCCACGGCCATCGCCACGCTCCTGCGCGACCGGATCGCCGACGAGCAGGGCGTCACGTGCTCGGTGGGGGTGGCGGCGAGCAAGTTCGTCGCGAAGCTCGCGAGCTCCGCCGCCAAGCCCGACGGCCTCCTGGTCGTCGGCGTCGCCGACACCGTGCCGTTCGTCCACTCCCTGCCGGTCGGCGACCTGTGGGGGGTGGGGCCCCGCACCCAGGAGGTCCTCGAGCGGCTGGGCCTGCGCACCGTCGCCGACCTCGCCCACACGCCCCTGCGGACCCTCGAACGGGCGGTCGGCGAGGCCCAGGGCCGACACCTCCACGAGCTCGCGTGGGGTCGCGACCCCCGCCGGGTCGTCCCGGAGACGCCGGGCAAGAGCATCGGCGCCGACGAGACGTTCGCGCGGGACGTCGACGACCCCCGGGTCGTCCACCGCGAGATCCTCCGGCTCTCGGAGCGGGTGGCCTCCCGGGTCCGCGCCGACGCGAAGGTCGGGCGCACCGTCGTGCTCAAGGTGCGCTTCGCCGACTTCACCACCATCACCCGCTCCCGCACCCTCCGGGCGCCCACCGACGTCTCCCGCGACGTCTACGCCGCCGCCGTCGGCGCCTACGACGCGCTCGGGCTCGACCGGGCCCGCATCCGGCTCGTCGGCGTCCGTCTCGAGGGCCTGCAGGACGCCGCCGTCGCCCCCGTCCAGATGGAGCTCGGCGCGCCCGAGAGCGGCTGGCGGGACGCCGAGCAGGCGGTCGACCGCCTGAGCAGGCGCTTCGGCGCGGGTGTCGTGCGGCCCGGCACGCTGGTCGACGGGCGTCGGCCCGGCTCCCCGGTGCGGGAGGGGGTCGACCAGGGCGGGTGAGGGCGACCGGCTGGGCGTGGTCCGGTGAGGTGGCCGGAACGGGCGGGTTACGGCCTGCTCCGAGCGGGTAGGAGATCCGCGGGCACTCCTCACGTGGCAGGCACGTTGTGCCGATGGGAAGGGTGAGGACGACCGGGTGTCGCGGGCTCCGGCCCGTGTCTAGACTTGGACGACAGATCGAGAGCCAGGAGGTCGACGGTGCCGCTCTCCGACCACGAGCAGAAGCTCCTTCAGCAGATGGAGCAGGCGCTGTACGCCGAGGACCCGAAGTTCGCCACGACCCTGACAGGGCGGGGCCGGGGAGTCGGCAGCCTCTCCCGTGCGCTCGTGGGCCTCGGCTCCGTCGTCGTCGGTCTCACCCTCGTCATCGTCGGCATCGCCGCCGGCCCCCTGCTGTGGGTGAGCGTCATCGGCTTCGTCGTCATGTTCGGTGGTGTCGTCTTCGCCGTCGCGGCACCGGCCCGCACCGCCGGTTCCCGCAGCAGCACACCCTCGCGTCGCCCCGGCTCGTCCGGCCAGGGCCGCGGTCGCTCGTCCTTCGTGCAGCGGATGGAGGAGCGCTGGGAGCGCCGCTCGGAGGGCGGCGGCTACTGAGCCGGAGCCCGACGGGCTCGACGCGCTAGACCCCGACGGTCGGGCGACCACTCCCGGTCGACCCGGCCGTCCCGGCGGTCGCGGCGAGGTCGGGCGACGGCGTCGGGAACCACGTCGCCGACCACCGTGCCCGCCGCGGGAGGCGGTTCCGGACAGCCGCGAGCACGGCGGCCACGTCGTCGTCCAGGCCGTCGGCGGGAGCCGGCTCGGGCGCGTAGAGCGCGCGCTCCCACGCCTCCACGAGCCGTGACAGCGACGCCAGCGCCTCGCCGTCGGCGGGGTCGTCGCCGTCGATCCGCTGCGTCGACCGGAGCCGTGCCGCCTGCTCCCGTGCCGTGGCACCGGACGGCAGGGCGTCGAGGTCCGCGAGCCGCTCGAGCAGCTCCGTCCACGCCACCACCGCCAGCCGCGCCGCGTCACCGTCGGCCTCGCGCCGCCGGCGCCACGCGCGCAGGGCACGCCACCCGCGCGGCACGGCGAGGAGCAGTCCCACGGCGAGGAGGACGAGCAGGAGGACCGCAGCGTCCGCGGCGAGGCCCCGGACCCGGTCCCACAGGTCGCGGCCGGCCTCGGCGCCCGGCTGCTGCGCGGCGCTCTCGTCGGGCCCCAGCTGCTCCGGCAGGGCTGCGGGGGCGGACGGCGTCGCCGCGTCGGGGACCGCCGGGTCGGACTCCGGCACGGCCCACGAGGGCGGCGCCCCGGTGCGGCCGGCCGGGGTCGGCTCGAAGCGCACCCAGCCCACGCCGTCGAAGTAGAGCTCCGGCCAGGCGTGGGCGTCGTCGGCGCGGATCTCCCACTGGCCCGGCTCGACCTCCTCGCCCGGCAGGAACCCGACCGCCACCCGCGCCGGGATGCCGAGGGAGCGCGACATGAGCGCCATGGTCGAGGCGAACTGCACGCAGTACCCGCGCCTGTCCTCGAGGAACGCCTCGACGGCGTCACGGTCGGTGGTCGTCGGGGCGTCGAGGGAGTACGTGAAGCCGCCGAAGTTGCGGAACCACTGCTGGAGGGCGAGCGCCTGGCCGTACGGGCTCGTCTCGTCCGCCGTCACGCGCTCCGCCTCACCGACGACGACCTCGCTGACACCCTCCGGCAGGGTCGTCCACGTCGGGTCCGTCCCGGCGGTGGTGGCGGTCGCCAGCTGCGCGGCGTCCGGGCTGATGTCGTACGACGTCACGGAGTACGCCAGACCCTCCGTGGTCCCGGTGGTCGACAGGACGTTGAGGGTGCGCGGGTCGTAGAGCCACGTCCCCTCGACGTCGACCTGCGCCGGCGGGTACGGCAGGGGGAGGAAGGTCTGCGCGAGCCCGCCGACCGACAGGGACGTGCTCACCCGGTCAGCGGCGCCGAGCACCTCCGCCGTGGCGCCCGGTGGGCTCGGCAGGCCGCCGGAGACCGCCTGGTCCGCCGAGGGGGCGACCGGCGACGGCCCCCACACGGCGCCGTCGAAGGTGTCGGCCGTCACGATGCGCAGGGGGTCGGGGTCGTCGTCGGTCGTGGCGTACCGGATGACGACGGTGTCGTCCTGCTCCTCGAGGTCCTCCCGGATGTCGAGGAACGGGTTGACGGCGGTCGCGCCGCCCCCGCCCTCGCCGAAGCGCTCGTCGACCACCTGCTGGAGCCGGTCCGCGGACGCCCCGGGCACGAGGGCCGGCACGAGGGCGCCCACCCCGACCGCCACGGCCGCCGTCACGGCCGCGACGCGGACGAGGTGCTCGGTGACCCCGGACGGGACGGCGGTGCCGCCGGCGCCGCGGCGGCCGAGGACCTGCCCCCACGCCGCGAGGCGCCGGTCGGCGTCGGTGAGAGCCATCGCGAGGTAGCCCGCCGCGGCCGAGAGGTAGCCGAGCAGCCCGATCCCGCCGGGCGACAGGGCCGTCGCGACGCACACGACGAGCAGCAGGGGGAGCCCCGCGGCGCCGGGGCGGCGCAGGGGCCCGGCGACGAGCACGGTGGCGACGGCGACGAGGGCGGCCGCCACCGTCAGCAGGGCGACGACGGGCCCGTCGACCGGTGCGGGCGCGACGACGACCTGCGACGTCTCGACCCCACGGGCCACGAGCAGGCCGAGCGCCTCGACCGAGCGGCGGGTCGGCAGGAAGCCCCCGAGGGCCGCCTGCGACGGCACGAGCAGCGCCGTCGTGATGACGAGCGCGGCGAGCAGCGTCGCGGGGACGGCGGTCCAGCGGGGCAGGCCCGCGAGCGCGACGCCCGCTGCGGCGAGCGACACGGCCGCGACGACGAGGACGACCGGCTGCAGCCACGTCCGGTCCGCCAGCAGCGGGGCGAGCACGAGCAGCGTCATGACGGTGGCGGCGCCCGCGAGGAGCGCGGCCCGCAGGTCGCGGCTCACGCGAGCACCCCCGCGCCTGCACCGAGCCGCTCCCAGACCTCGCCGAGGGGCTCGCCCCGCCGCCACACCGCGACGCGCCACCCGGCGTCGCCGAGCCGTCCGACGGCCGCCTCGCGCTGCTGGTCGAGGAGCCGGGCGCGCCCCGGCGACAGCTCCTCCCACGAGGTCGTGTCGCAGACGACCGCCGCCCGCACGGCCTCGCGCGCGGTGCCGGCGAGCAGCTCGGCGTCCTCGACGCTGACCTCGCCGAGCAGGGCGACGACGGTGGACGGCGCGCAGCGGGGGAGCACCTCGACCGCGTCGTCGAGCAGCTCGGGCCCGCCCGCGCGCACGACGGCGAGCCGGTCGAGGGCCTCCTCGACCGGGTCGTCGTCCGCGACGTCGCGGTGCGCGGTGTCGTGCGAGCCCACGGCGGGCTCCTGGCCGTCCCCGAGGAGCACGACGCGCTGGCCCGCCTCCGAGGCGTGGACCGCGACGGACGCGGCGGCGCTCACGAGCGCCTCGAGCGAGGAGTCGTCGCCCGCCCCCCGCTGGGCGTCGGCGCGGGCGTCGAGGACGACGACGGCGTTGTGGTCCTGGGGGTGCTGGTCGGGGCGGACCATGAGCTCGCCCCTGCGCGCGGTCGTCGGCCAGTGGACGCGTCGCAGGTCGTCGCCCTGGCGGTACTCCCGCACGGCGAGGTCGGCGTCCCCGGCGACACCCGCGCCCCCGAGGTCGGAGTCACCGCCGCGCCCGCTGCGGCGGACCGGCAGGACGGCGGGCAGCTCGACCGCGACGGGCCTGACGAGCAGCTCGTCGACGCTCGTCGCCTCCCACGTGCGCTCGACGAGCCCGAAGGGCTCGACGCTCACGAGGCGGGCGGGGCCGATCGCGAAGCGCCCGCGGCGGGCGGCGACGAGCCGGTAGGCGACGCGGGCGCTCTCCCGCGGCCGCAGCGGCGGCAGCACGACACGCGTCGAGGCGACGAGCCCCGGCGGCAGGGCGTCCTCGAGCAGGAGCACCGGGGTGCGACCGTCCGCCCGGTTGACGACCTCGACGTGGACCTCCACCTGCTGGCCGACGCTGCCGCGCGGCGGCTCGGTCGAACGGGTCACCCCCAGGTGGAGCCGCTGCGCGGCCATGACGACGACGACCACGACGGGCAGGACGGCGAGCAGCGCCGCGACGCGCACGAGGTCCGACTGCCCGAGGACCAGGGCGCAGCCGAACGCCACGGCGCCCGCGGTGAGGAACGACGTCCCCCGGGCGGTGAGCCCCGCCCAGGACGAGCGGAGGTCCGTCCAGCGCACGGCGGCCACGCCCCGGCGGCTCAGCCGCGCGCGCCCGGCGCGGCGGTCTGCGCGACGACGTCCGCGACCACCGCCGCGGTGTCCCGACGGGCACTGCGACCGCGGGCGCTGACGAGCAGCCGGTGCGCGAGCACGGGACCGGCGAGCGCCTTGACGTCGTCGGGGAGGACGTGGTCGCGGCCCTGCAGCGCCGCCAGCGCCCGCCCCGCCCGGACCAGCTGGAGTCCGGCGCGCGGGGACGCGCCGAGGCGCAGGTCGGGGTGGCGGCGGGTCGCGCCGACGAGATCGAGCACGTAGCGGCGGAGCGCGTCCGACACGTGGACGGTGCGGACCGCCGAGATCGCGCGGCGGACCGTGTCGGCGTCCGCCACCGGCTGCAGGAGCTCGAGCGGGTCGGCGTGGACGTGGGTGCCGAGCAGCTGCAGCTCGTCGGCCTCGCGGGGGTAGCCCATCGCGACGCGGGCCATGAAGCGGTCGCGCTGGGCCTCCGGGAGCGGGTAGGTGCCGTCCATCTCCACGGGGTTCTGCGTCGCGACGACGAGGAACGGCGGGGGCAGCGGGTACGTGCTGCCGTCGACCGTCACCTGCTGCTCCTCCATGGACTCCAGCAGGGCCGACTGGGTCTTGGGCGACGCGCGGTTGATCTCGTCCCCGATGACGACGTTCGCGAAGACCGCCCCCGGACGGAACTCGAAGTCGCCGCGCTCCTGGTTCCAGATGCTGACGCCGGTGACGTCGCTCGGGAGCAGGTCGGGGGTGAACTGGATGCGGCGCACCGAGCAGTCGATGCTGCGGGCCAGGGCCTTCGCCAGCAGCGTCTTGCCGACGCCCGGCACGTCCTCCACCAGCAGGTGGCCCTCGGCGAGCAGCGCGACGAGCGCGACGTCCACCACCTCGTCCTTGCCCACGACGACCTGCCGGACCGCGGCCCGGACCGCGCCCGCGGTCGCCGCCGCCTCCGCCAGCGTCGGCGCCTGCCCCTCCACCGTCGTCATCGACCCTCCGTCGTCGGCTGCTGGCGAGGATCGTCGCACGTCGCGCGTGCCGCCCACGAGGCGACGGCGGTGCCCCGCGGCTCCTCGACCCTCCACATCGCTCCACCAGGGGCGCAGCAGGCGGTCCCGCGAGCCTCCCGGCGGCTCCCGGGCCAGGTCGCGGCCGGAACTCGTGCGTCGCCCGGAGCCGGGCGCGGGGCCGTCCGCGTCGATCCCGAGATTGGCCGAGTGACGCGTGACCAGGACCGATGTCGACGCCGCTCAAGTCGGTGGAGGAGATGACCGACGAAGTGGAGGAAAGTGGAGTAGCGTGGAGCCCGGTGGCGACCACCGGCGGCGCGGAGAGGAGGGCCGATGTTCCTCGGCACGTTCTCCCCGCGTCTCGACGAGAAGAACCGGCTGATCCTCCCCGCGAAGTGGCGGCCGTCCTTCGAGAGCGGGATCGTCCTCACCCGCGGGCAGGAGCGGTGCGTGTTCGCCTTCCCGCGAGCCGCGTTCGAGTCGGTCGTCGACGAGCTCTCGGGCGCGCCGCTCACCAACAAGGACGCCCGCGAGTACTCGCGCATGCTGCTGGCCGGCGCGCAGGACGAGGTGCCGGACAAGCAGGGCCGCATCACCGTCGCGCCCCTGCTGCGCGAGTACGCGGGCCTCACCCGCGACCTCGCCGTGCTCGGTGTCGGGCGCCGGCTCGAGATCTGGGACGCCGCCACCTGGCAGGGCCTGCAGGCCGCGGGGGAGCAGGCCTTCGCCGAGCGGGACACCGAGATCGTGCCGGGTGTGCTGTGAGCGCCGCGCCCGCCGCCCCGCTCGCCGCCGGGACCACCGCCACCCGCCTCCACTCCACCTCCCTCCACCGTCCCGCGCGGCCTCTCGTCGCCGCGGCCGTCCTGGCGCACCTTCCCCGGTGCCAGGCCGTGCCGCGGCGACGGGGGACCACGCCGGACGGCACGACCCGCACCCGCACCCACCACGCACGCCCGGAGGAGCCGATGGAGCCGAACCCCGGAGGGACGGGCGAGGCGTCGCACGTGCCCGTCCTCCTCCAGCGCTGCGTCGACCTGCTCGTCCCCGCGCTCCACGGTCCCGCTGCCACGGGGACCGTCCTCGTCGACGGCACCCTCGGGCTCGGCGGCCACACGGCCGCCCTGCTCGCGGCGGCGCCCGGCGCGCGGGCCGTCGGCGTCGACCGCGACCCGCTCGCCCTCGCGGAGGCCGGACGCCGCCTCGCCCGCCGCGGGCTGGCCGACCGGGTGACGCTCGTGCAGGCCGTCCACGACGAGGTCGACCGCGTGTGCGGGGCCGCGGGGGTCGACGAGGTCGACGCCGTCCTCCTCGACCTCGGGGTCTCCTCCATGCAGCTCGACCTCGACGAGCGCGGCTTCTCCTACGCCCGTGACACGCCGCTCGACATGCGGATGGGCACGACGGGACCGACCGCGGCCGACGTCCTCAACACCTACGACGAGCGCCGCCTCGCCCGCATGATGCGGACCCACGCCGACGAGCGCTTCGCCGACCGGATCGCGCGGGCCGTGGTCGCGGAGCGGGACCGGGAGCCCTTCACGACGAGCGGACGCCTCGTCGAGCTCGTGTACGCGGCGGTGCCCGCAGCGGCCCGCCGCACCGGCGGCCACCCGGCGAAGCGCCTGTTCCAGGCGCTCCGCATCGAGGTCAACGACGAGATCGCGGGTCTCGAGCGCGCCCTGCCGGCCTGGCTGGACCGGCTGCGCCCCGGCGGGCGGCTCGTCGTCCTCTCCTACCACTCCGGCGAGGACCGCGTGACGAAGCGGGCGTTCGCCCGGGTGACGACGGTCGACGTCCCTCCCGGTCTGCCCGTCGAACCGACCCCCGCCCCCTACGAGCTGCTCGTCCGCGGCGCCGAGAAGGCCCCGGTCCACGAGGTCGACCGCAACCCGCGCGCCGCGTCCGTCCGGCTGCGCGCCGTCGAGAGGAGGCGCCCGTGAGCGCCCAGGCCGCCGCCGCACGACCCGTGGCCCGTCCGGCACGACCCGCCGCACGGCCGGGCACCCGACCCGCGGCCCGGCCCTCGGGCCGGGCCGGGGCGCCCGAGAGGACCCCGCAGCAGGCGCCGGGGCTCCGGGTGCTCGTGCGGCCGGAGGTCGGGCCGCGCCGACTGGGCTTCGCGCTCACGTGCACGGGCCTGCTCGGCCTCCTCATGCTCGCCCTCCTGCTGCTCAACGTCGCGATCTCCGCCAACGCGTTCGCCCTCGCCGACCTGCAGCAGCAGCGGACCGTGCTCGCCGAGCAGCGGCAGTCCCTCGAGCAGCAGGTGCTCCTCGCGGAGTCGCCCGGCGCGCTGGCCGACCGCGCCCGTGCGCTCGGGATGGCCCCGGCGCCGCATCCCGTGGTGCTCGCCCCCGACGGCACCGGCGCGCCCCCGCTCACCAGCGACGACTGACCCGTACGGTCCCGTCACGGCTCGTGCCGGGATCGCTACGACACGCGACGACCGAACGACCGAACGACCTGACGACGACGAGCCGAGACAGCAGGGAAGGCAGGTGCGGGGATGGCCCGACGACCGCCCGGGACCCCGCGAGACGGGCGCACCCCGTCGCGCGGGCGGCCGGTCGAGGCGCGTGGGGCGACGAGCACCCGCACCACCGGCGGCCGTCCGACCCGTCCGACGGCCCGCACGGGGCCGCGGGCGACGCCGTCGGGGACGACCCACCCGACCAGCACGAGCCGCCCCACCCGCCCGGCCCCCCCGGCCCGGCGACCCGTACCCCGGCAGACCGCCGGGGCGTCGTCGCGCCCCGCGGCGCCCGCCGCCGTCCGCCCGGTCGCCCGGCCCGCGTCCCGCGCGCCCCGGACCGGCCGGCGCCGGCTGCGGCTGCGGGTGGTGCTGCTCGTCGTGTGCGTCGTCGCGAGCCTCTACGCGGGGCGCCTGTTCGAGATCCAGGGCGTGCAGTCCCGGACCCTCGCCGCCGACGCCCTCGAGCTGCGTCTGCGGACGACGCCGCTGCTCGCCCACCGGGGCGACGTCGTCGACCGCAACGGCGCCGTGCTCGCGACGACGGTCGAGCGGCGCCACGTCACCGTCGACCAGACGCTCGTCGCCGACTACGTCGACCCCGACGACCCGCGGCGCGCGGGCCCGCGCGCCGCCGCGGCCCGGCTGTCACCCGTCCTCGGGATCGACGTGCCGACGCTCACCGAGCGGCTCGACGGTGACGCGCGCTTCGGCTACGTCGCGAAGGACGTCGAGCCCGAGGTGTGGCGCGAGGTCGCCGCGCTGCGCATCACCGGGCTGTTCAGCGAGCAGGCGAGCCGCCGCACCTACCCCGGCGGCGGCACGGCCGGTGGGGTCCTCGGCTTCGTCGGGGACGACGGCCACGGGCTGGCCGGGCTCGAGCTGCTGCTCGAGGACGACCTCGCGGGCGAGGACGGCCACCTGCGCTACGAGGTGAGCGGCGAGAGCCGCTCCGCCCGACCCATCCCCGGCGGCACCACGGAGGAGCAGGCACCCGTCGACGGCTCCGACGTCGTCCTCACCCTCGACCGCGACCTGCAGTACATCGCCGAGCAGGCCCTCGCGGACGTCGTCCGCACGTCGGGCGCGGAGTCGGCGACCGCGGTCGCCGGTCGCGTCGGCACGGGGGAGCTGCTCGTCCTCGCCAACGCGCCGGGCGTCGACCCCAACCGCCCGGGCGCCAGCGACACCGCGGACCGCGGCAACCGCGCCGTCACCGAGGTGTTCGAGCCGGGCTCGACGTCGAAGGTCATCACGCTCGCCGCCGCCCTCGAGGAGGGGCTGGTGGAGCCGGAGTCCCGCTTCGAGGTCGCCGACGCCATCGTCGCCGGGGGCACGCGCTTCAAGGACTCCCACTCCCACCCCGTCGAGCGGCTGACCACGGCCGGCGTGCTCGCGGAGTCGAGCAACACCGGGACCATCCAGGTGGGCGACGCCATGACCAACGACCAGCTGCACGCGTGGTTCAGCGCCTTCGGCTACGGCCGCCCCACCGGGCTCGGGCTGCCCGGGGAGTCCCCCGGCCTGCTCGCCGACCCGGACACGTGGTCCGGGTCCCAGCGCTACACCGTGATGTTCGGGCAGGGCGTGAGCGTCAACAGCGTCCAGATCGCCTCGGTCTTCCAGACCATCGCCAACGACGGGGTCCGGGTCGAGCCGTCGGTCGTCGCGGGCGTCCGGGAGGGCGACGGCACGCTCGTGCCGCGCCCGACCGGGCAGGCGGAGCGCGTCCTGTCGGAGCAGACGGCCGGGTCCCTCACCCGCATGCTCGAGTCGGCGGTGTCCGGCGAGATCGGGACCGGCAGCAACGCCGCCGTGCCGGGGTACCGGGTCGCGGGCAAGACGGGTACCGCGCAGCGCTACGACGCCGCGTGCGGCGGCTACTGCGGCTACACCGCCTCGTTCGTCGGGTTCGCGCCGGTGGACGACCCCCAGGTGTTCCTCGCCGTCATGGTCCAGGACCCCGCCCGGGGCAAGTTCGGCGGCCAGCTCGCCGCGCCGGTCTTCAAGACCGTCATGGGCGCGGCCCTCGCGGCCGAGGGCGTGCCGCCGAGCACCGGCGAACCGACCCCCTACGCCCTGACCTGGTGAGCGCCGTGACGACCGTCGCCCCACCGGCGGACGGTAGCCTCCGGCGCGTGCCCGAGCCCCGCCCGACCGTCAGCTCCCTCGCCCGGGTGCACGGTCTCCGGGTCCTCGCCGCCGCCGGTGCGCCGGCTCCGGAGGAGGACTCCCCGGTCGTCACCGGCGTGACGCTCGACTCCCGTCGCGTGGGCCCCGGCTGGCTGTACGCGGCCCTGCCCGGCAGCCGCACGCACGGGGCGCGCTTCGTGCCCGACGCGGCCCGTGCGGGCGCGGTCGCCGTCCTCACCGACCCGGAGGGCGCCTCGCTCGCCGACGCCGCGCTGGCGGCGGCGGACGGCGACGGGCACGAGCACCTGCCCGCCCTGCCGCTCCTCGTCGACGACGACCCGCGCCGCGCGCTCGGCCCCCTCGCGGCCGACGTCCTCGGCCGACCGAGCGAGGAGCTCGCGCTCCTCGGCGTGACCGGCACCAACGGCAAGACGACCGTCACCACGCTCGTCGACGCGGTCCTGCGGGGGCTCGACGTGCCGAGCGGCCTCGTCGGGACCATCCGCGCCCGGATCCGCGACGAGGTGCTGCCGAGCAGCTTCACGACGCCCGAGGCGCCGGACCTCCAGGCGCTGCTGCGACGGGCCGCGGACGCCGGGTGCCGCGCGGTGTCGTCCGAGGTGTCGAGCCACGCCCTCGAGCAGCACCGGGTCGACGGCACGCGCTACGCCGTCGTCGGCTTCACCAACCTGTCCCGGGACCACCTCGACCACCACGGCACGATGGCCGCGTACTTCGCCGCGAAGCTCCGCCTCTTCACCGGGGGCTTCGCCCCCGCCGCGGTCGTGTGCACCGACGACCCGTGGGGGGAGGCCGTCGCCCGCGCCGCACGCGACGCCGGCCTCGACGTCGTGACGGTCGGGTCGGGTGACGCCGACGTCCGGGTGCACGTCACGGGGAGCACGGACGACGGCCGCCAGCAGGTGACGGCGACCGGTGACGTGCTCACCGGCACGGGCGGGGAGCCGCTCGCCCTCGACCTCCCCCTGCCGGGTCGGTTCAACGCGACCAACGCCGTCCTCGCCCTCGTGCTCGTCGACGTCCTCCTGCGGCGCGAGCCCGCGGTCCTCGACGGGGCGGCGCACCCGGGAGCCGCCCGGCTCGCGGCCCTGCTCGCCGGTGCCGACGGCGTCCCCGGCCGCATGGAGCGCGTGACGGCGCCGGGTACCCCCCTCGTCGTCGTCGACTACGCCCACACCCCGGACGCCGTCGCCGGGGCGGTCGCCGCCCTGCGGCCCGCCACCCGGGGCCGCCTCGTCGTCGTGCTCGGGGCGGGCGGCGACCGCGACCCGGGCAAGCGTGCCGCCATGGGGGCCGCGGCGTCCGCGGCCGACCTCGTCGTCGTCACCGACGACAACCCCCGCTCGGAGGAGCCCGCCACGATCCGCGCGGCCGTGCTCGCCGGGGTGACCGCCGCGTCACGCGAGGTCGGCGACCGCGCCGAGGCCGTCCGGGTGGCGCTGCAGGCGTGCGACGGCCCCGCCGACACCGTCCTCCTCGCCGGCAAGGGCCACGAGACCGGCCAGACCGTGGCCGGGGCCACGCACCCCTTCGACGACCGGGAGGTCGCGGCCGCGGCCCTCACGGCGTGGCGCGCCGAGCAGGCGGGGGGCGACGCGTGATCGCCCGCGACGCCCGCGAGGTCGCCGAGGTCGTCGGTGGCAGCGTGCTGCCCGGCGCCGCCCCCGCGGGCGGGCCCGAGGGGCGCGACGAGCACGCCCTGCGGGGGATCGCCGTCGTCGACTCCCGCGCCGTCGGCGCCGGCGACCTCTTCGTCGCCGTGCCCGGCACCCGGGTCGACGGCCACGACTTCGTCGCCGCCGCCGTCGGCTCCGGTGCGGGTGCCGCCCTCGTCGAGCACGACGTCCCCGGCGGGCAGGCCCTCGCGGCCCCGCTCGTGCGCGTCGACGACACGGTCGCCGCCCTCACCGGGCTGGCCCGGTGGAGCCACGCCCGCGGCCGCGAGGCCGGCACCCGCACGGTCGGCATCACGGGCAGCGCCGGCAAGACGACGACGAAGGACCTGCTCGCCGCCGTGCTGCGCCGCCTCGTCCCCGGGGCGGAGGAGCCCGCCGGGGAGCGGCTCGTCGTCGCGACCCCCGGCTCGTACAACAACGAGCTCGGGCTGCCCCTCACCGTCCTGCGGGCCGACGCCACCACGCGGCTCCTCGTCGTCGAGATGGGGGCGCGGGGGACGGGCCACGTCGCGCACCTGTGCGGCATCGCGCGCCCCGACGTCGCGGTCGTGCTCGGGGTCGGCTCCGCCCACCTGTCGGAGTTCGGCTCGCGCGAGGCGATCGCGCAGGCGAAGGGGGAGCTCGTCGAGGCCCTCGACGGCGACGACCCGGCCGCCCTGGCCGTCCTCAACGGCGACGACGCCCTCGTGCGGGCCATGGCCGGGCGCACCCGGGCGCCGGTCCTGCTCGTCGGGACCGGGTCGGGGTGCGGGGTGCGGGCCGACGACGTCGACCTCGACGCCGACGCCCGGCTCCGCTTCACGCTCGTCGACGCGCGCGGGACCAGCGAGCGGCGGGCGCCCGTCCGGCTCGCCCTCACCGGCGAGCAGCACCTCGGCAACGCCCTCGCCGCCGCGGCCGTCGCCCTCCACGTCACCGGGGCCGACGTCGCCGCGGTCGCCGACGCGCTCACCGGCGCGCGACCCGCGAGCCGCTACCGGATGGAGGTCGTCGACCGCCCGGACGGCGTCCGGGTCATCAACGACGCGTACAACGCCTCCCCGGAGGCCGTCGCGGCCGCGCTGCGCGCGCTCGCGCACGTCGGCCGCGCCGCCGAGCCGCGCCGGCGGACGTGGGCCGTCCTCGGCGAGATGCTCGAGCTCGGCGAGCACGCCCGCGAGGCGCACGACCGGGTCGGCCGGCTCGCGGTGCGGCTCAACGTCGACCGTCTCGTCGCCGTCGGCGACGGGGCCCTGCACGTCCACACCGGCGCCGCCCACGAGGGCAGCTGGGGCGAGGAGTCCGTACACGTGCCCGACATCGACGCCGCGCGCGCCCTGCTCGCGGCCGAGCTCGCCCCCGGCGACGTCGTCCTCGTGAAGGCGAGCAACTCCGTCGGTCTGTGGCGCCTCGGCGAGGAGCTCGCCCGCGCCGGGCAGGGGGTCGGCGCGTGAGGGCCGTCCTCGTCGCGGCCGGGTCGAGCCTCGTCCTCACCCTGCTGCTCACCCCCGTCTTCATCCGGCTGCTCGTGCGCCAGGGCTACGGGCAGTTCATCCGGGACGACGGGCCGACGACCCACCACACGAAGCGCGGCACCCCGACGATGGGCGGGGCCGTCGTCATCATCGCGGTGCTCGTCGCGTACTTCGTCGCGCACCTCGCCACGCTGAGCCCACCGACGTGGTCGGCGCTGCTCGTCCTCTACCTCCTCGCCGGGCTCGGCGTCGTCGGCTTCCTCGACGACTGGACCAAGATCCGCAAGCAGCGGAGCCTCGGCCTGCGCTCGTGGCAGAAGCTCCTCGGGCAGTCGTTCGTGTCCGTCACGTTCGCGGTCCTCGCCCTCACGAGACCCGACGACGACGGGCGCACCCCCGCCTCCACCGCCATCAGCTTCATCCGCGACATCGACGCGCTCGACCTCGCCGTCGCCGGCGCGGTCGGCGGCACCGTCCTGTTCGTCGTGTGGGCGTACCTCATGATCGCGGCGGCCAGCAACGGCGTGAACCTCACCGACGGCCTCGACGGCCTCGCGACCGGCGCGAGCCTCTTCGTCTTCGGCGCCTACACGATCATCGGCATCTGGCAGTCGAACCAGGACTGCGGAGCCGTCGCGTCCGGCTTCCAGTGCTACGAGGTGCGCGACCCCCGCGACCTCGCCGTCGTCGCGGCCGCCCTGCTCGGCGCGTGCTTCGGCTTCCTGTGGTGGAACGCCTCACCGGCGAAGATCTTCATGGGCGACACGGGCTCGCTCGCGCTCGGCGGCGCGATCGCCGGGCTCGCCATCCTCACGCGGACCGAGCTCCTCCTCGTCATCCTCGGGGGGCTGTTCGTCATCATCACCGCCTCCGTCATCATCCAGGTGACCGGCTTCAAGCTCACCGGCAAGCGGATCTTCCGGATGGCCCCGCTGCAGCACCACTTCGAGCTCAAGGGCTGGGCCGAGGTGACGATCGTCATCCGCTTCTGGATCATCGCGGGCCTGTGCGTCGGGGCGGCCCTCGGCGTCTTCTACGGCGAGTGGGTCGTCGGGATCGGGCAGTGAGCGGCGCGCTCGAGCGCCTCCACGGGCTCGACAGCGACCTGTCGGGGGTCACGGCGCTCGTGGCGGGGCTCGGCGTGTCCGGGTTCGCCGCCGCCGACGCCCTCCTCGAGCGGGGCGCGCGGGTGCGGGTCGTCGACGACCGCGCCCCCGCCGAGGGCACCCCGGCCGCGGAGCGGGCCCACCTCCTCGACGTGTTCGGGGCCGAGCTCGTCGTCGGGGGGGACCCCGACCCCGACGCGCTCGTGCGGACGGACCGCGGAGCGGTCGACCTCGTCGTCGCCTCACCCGGCTGGCGACCCACCCACCCCGTGCTGCGCGCGGCGGACGGCACCGGCGCCGCGGTCTGGGGCGAGGTCGAGCTCGCCTGGCGCCTGCAGGGCGGCGACGCCGGCCCCCCGTGGCTCACCGTCACCGGGACGAACGGCAAGACGACGACCGTCGAGCTGCTCGGCGCGGTGCTCACCGCGGCCGGGTTGCGGGCCCGGACCGCCGGCAACATCGGCACCCCGCTCGTCGACGCCGTGCGCGACCCGGCCGGGGCGGACGTCCTCGCTGTCGAGCTGTCGAGCTTCCAGCTCCACCTCGTCCGCACGGTGTCGCCGCACGCCGCCACGTGCCTCAACCTCGCGCCCGACCACCTCGACTGGCACGGCGGGCCCGACGCCTACCGCGACGCCAAGGCGCGCGTGTACGAGCGCACGAAGGTCGCGGCCGTCTTCAACGTCGCCGACCCCGCGACGGAGGCGATGGTGCGGGAGGCGGACGTCGTCGAGGGCTGCCGCGCGGTCGGTGTCGGCCCGGGTGCGCCGCGCGTCGGCGAGGTCGGGGTGGTCGAGGGCCTGCTCGTCGACCGGGCCTTCATCGAGGAGCGGGCGCACGCGGCGGTGGAGCTGGGCGCGCTCGACGACCTCGTCGGTCTGGCCGGGGTCGCCGACCCCGCGCAGGTCCCCGCGCACGTCGTGGCGAACGCGCTCGCCGCCGCTGCGCTCGCCCGCTCGCTCGGGGTGCCGGCGACGGCCGTCCGCGACGGCCTCCGCGCCGCGAGCCTGCCGCCGCACCGCGCGGCGACCGTCGCCACGGCCGGCGGGGTCCGCTGGGTCGACGACTCGAAGGCGACGAACCCCCACGCCGCCGACGCCTCCCTCGCCGCCCTCGACGACGTCGTGTGGGTCGCGGGCGGCCTGGCGAAGGGCGCGACGTACGACGACCTCGTGGCGCGGCACGCCGCGAGGCTGCGGGCGGTCGTCCTCGTCGGCGCCGACCGGGAGCTCGTGGCGCAGGCCCTCGGGCGACACGCCCCCGACGTCCCCGTCGTGCGGGTCGACCCGCCCGACACTGCTGGGGTGGCAGCCCCGGACGACGAGCGCGCCCGCGCCCTCATGGACCGCGTCGTGGCCGCCGCCGCCGGGCTCGCGCGCCCGGGGTCCACGGTGCTGCTCGCGCCCGCGGCCGCCTCGATGGACCAGTTCACCTCCTACGTCGCGCGCGGCGAGGCCTTCGCGGCGGCCGTGCTGCGCCTGACCGGGCCGGGGCAGCGCCCGTGAGGCCGGCCGGCACCCTGACGACGAGCGCGGGCACCGCGCGCGGCGCGGGTCCCGCGCGGCCCCCGGCCGGCTCCGACGAGGCCCTCGAGCGGGCGTGGCTGCCCGGTCCCCTCGGTCGCTGGGTGCGGGCGGTGGACACCCCCGTCACCTCGTTCGTCCTCGTCGCGTCCGCCACCGGCATGCTCCTCGTCCTCGGCCTCCTCATGGTGCTGAGCTCGAGCTCGGTGGAGTCCATCGCGGCGAGCGGCAACCCGTGGTCGATCGCGGTACGGCAGGGCGCGTTCGCCCTCGTCGGGCTCCCGCTGCTCCTCGTGGCGGCGCGCACGCCCGCGCTGTGGTGGCGGCGCATGTCGTGGCTCGTCCTCCTGCTCGCCCTCGTGCTCCAGGGCCTCGTCTTCGTCCCGGGGCTCGGCGTCGAGGTCAACGGCAACCGGAACTGGATCTCCGTCGCGGGCTTCACCGCCCAGCCGAGCGAGGCCATCAAGCTCGCGCTCGTCGTGTGGGGCGCGGCCGTCCTGTCCCGCAAGCAGGAGCTGCTCGGCCGGCTGGGACACGTCGTCGTCCCCGTCGTCTTCCCCGTCGGCCTGCTCGCGCTCGGCCTCGTCCTCGCCGGACGCGACCTCGGCACGGGACTCGTCGTCCTCCTGCTGCTCGCCGGCCTGCTCTACGCCGCCGGCGCCCCGCTGCGCTACTTCCTGCTCGGCGGCGGGGTCGCCGCGGTCGGCGTCGCCGCCCTCGTCGTGCAGGAGCAGCACCGGCTCGTCCGCATCCAGGCGTGGCTGTCGGGCCAGCAGTGCACCGACATCTACGGCGAGTGCTGGCAGCCCACCCACGGCATGTGGGCGCTGGGGTCCGGGGGCTGGTGGGGGCTCGGTCTCGGGGCGAGCCGCGAGAAGTGGGCGTGGCTGCCGGAGGCGCACAACGACTTCATCTTCGCGATCATCGGCGAGGAGCTCGGCCTCCCCGGCACGCTGTCGGTCCTCCTGCTGTTCGTCGCGCTCGCGGCCGGGATGGTCCGGGTCGCGCAGCGCTCGAGCGACCCCTTCGTCGTCATCGCGACGACCGGGGTCCTCGTGTGGGTCCTCGGTCAGGCGCTCATCAACATCGGGGTCGTCATCGGCGTCCTCCCGGTCGTCGGGGTGCCGCTGCCGCTCGTGTCGAGCGGTGGCTCGTCCCTCGTCACGACGATGGTCGCCCTCGGCATGGTCATGTCGTTCGCCCGCGACGAGCCGGGCGCCCGCGAGGCGTTGTCGACGACCGTGCGCGCCGCCCGGTCGGGTGCGGCCGTCGTCGCCCCCGCGAGGGCGTCGCGGCGGCCGAGGCGGTGAGCACGCCCACCGCCCGACCACCCGCCTCGGTCGTGCTGGCGGGCGGCGGGACCACGGGCCACGTCGCCCCGCTCCTCGCCACCGCGGAGGCGCTGCGCACCCGCCACCCGGGCACGCGGGTGACGGTGCTCGGCACCCGCGAGGGCCTGGAGTCGCGCCTCGTGCCGGCCGCGGGCCTCGACCTGCGCCACGTGCCCCGGGTGCCGCTGCCGCGCCGGCCGTCCGGCGACCTCGTGCGGCTGCCCGTGCGGCTCACCCGGGCGGTGCGCGGCGTGCGCCGGGTGCTCGACGAGGTCGACGCCCACGTCGTCGTCGGCTTCGGCGGCTACGTCGCGACCCCCGCCTACCTCGCGGCGCGCCGGGCGCACGTGCCGGTCGTCGTCCACGAGCAGAACGCGCTGCCGGGGGTGGCGAACAAGCTCGGCGCGCGGCTCACGCGCCACGTCGCCGTCACGTTCCCCGGCACACCCCTGCCCCACGCCGTCGTGCTCGGCATGCCGCTGCGGCGGGCCATCACCGAGCTCGACCGCCCCGCGCTGCGGGCCGAGGGCCGGGCCGCGTTCGGCCTCCACCCCGACCTCCCGACGCTCCTCGTCACGGGCGGCTCGCTCGGGGCCCAGCGGCTCAACGAGGCGGTGCCCCGGGCGGCGTCCGCGCTGGCCGCCGCGGGGCTGCAGGTCCTCCACGTCTCCGGACGCGGCAAGCACGTCCCGCTGCCGCCCGGCACCACCGCCGACCCCTCGTCCCCGCCCGACGGCCCGCGGTACGTCGTCGTCGACTACGTCGAGCGGATGGACCTCGCCTACGCCGCCGCCGACGCCGTCGTGTGCCGGGCCGGTGCGGGCACGGTGTGCGAGCTCGCCGCGCTCGGCCTGCCCGCCGCGTACGTCCCCCTCCCGGTCGGCAACGGCGAGCAGCGGCTCAACGCCCAGCCCCTGGTCGCGGCCGGCGGCGGGCTCCTCGTCGACGACGAGGAGTTCACGCCCGAGTGGGTGACGACGACACTGCTGCCCGTGCTCCGGGACCCCGCCCAGCTGCTCGACATGGCGGCCGCGGCGCGCTCCTTCGGCACGCTGGACGCCGCCGGGCGTCTCGCCGACCTCGTCCTCGACGCCGCCCGGGAGGCACCGTGACGCCCACCAGCCCCGTGACCGGCGAGGAGCTGCTCGCCCTCCTGCGCTCCGGCCCCGTCCACGTCGTCGCCGCCGGCGGCGCGGGCATGAGCGGCATCGTCCGGCTGCTCCTCGACGACGGCGTGCCCGTCACGGGCTCCGACGCGCGCGACTCCGCGACCCTGCGCGCCCTCGAGCAGCGCGGCGCCCGCGTCCACGTCGGCCACGACGCCGACCACGTCGCCGGGGCCCGGCTCGTCGTGGTGTCGACCGCGGTGCGCCCCGACAACCCGGAGGTGCTCGCGGCCGCCGCGGCCGGGGTCCCCGTCGTCCACCGCTCGGTCGCCCTCGCGGGGCTCATGCACGGCTGCCGGGTGGCCGCCGTCGCCGGCACCCACGGCAAGACGACGACGACGTCGATGCTCACCGTCGCCGCCCGGCGCGCCGGACTCGACCCGTCGTACGCCATCGGCGGGGACCTCGTCGTCGACGGGGTCAACGCGCGCCGCGGCACCGACGCGGTCTTCGTCGCCGAGGCCGACGAGTCCGACGGCTCCTTCCTCGCCTACCGCCCCGACGTCGCGGTCGTGACGAACGTCGAGGCGGACCACCTCGACCACTACGGCGACGCAGAGGCGGTGCACGCGGCCTTCGGCCGCTTCGCCGAGCGGGTCCAGCCCGGCGGGCTGCTCGTCGTGGGGGCCGACGACCGCGGCTCCCGGGCCCTCGCCCGTTCCGTCGGCGGCGGGGAGGACGTCGACGGCGGCCGGACCGTCCTCACGGTCGGGGAGGCCGCCGACGCCGACGTCCGCGTCGTGGTCGACCCGAAGGCGGAGCTGCGCGGCGAGGAGCTCGTGGTCGCGCGGCTCGTCGCCGCCGAGCAGGCCGTGCCGGGGGCGGGCGACCGCGAGCTGCGCCTGCGCGTGCCGGGTCGGCACAACGTCGTCGACGCCGCGCTCGCCTACACCGCGGCCGTCGCCGGGCTCGGGCTCGACCCCGCCGGCGTGGTCGCGGGCCTCGAGGCGTTCTCCGGCGCCCGTCGGCGCTTCGAGGCGGTCGGGGAGGCGGCGGGTGTCCGGGTCGTCGACGACTACGCCCACCACCCCACCGAGGTCGCCGCCACGATCGCCGCCGCCCGCAGCGTGGCCGGCCGCGGGAAGGTCCACGTCCTCTTCCAGCCGCACCTGTACTCGCGCACCCGCCTGTTCGCCGACGGCTTCGCGACCGCGCTGTCCGACGCCGCGGAGGTGGTCGTGCTCGACGTGTACGGCGCCCGCGAGGACCCGGAGCCGGGTGTCGACGGCCGGCTGGTCGCCGACCGCGTGCCCGGCGCGACGTACGAGCCCGACCGCGACGCCGCGGTCGAGGCCGTCGCCCGGGGCGCTCGCCGCGGCGACCTCGTCCTCACCCTCGGCGCGGGGGACGTCACCGAGCTCGGCCCGCGCGTCGTCGACGCGCTGCGCGCACGGGAGGGCTGAGCGGTGGGCGTGACGTGGCTGGAGGACCGCGCGGCCCGGGTGCGGCGGGCGTCGCTGCGGGCGCGGGCGACGGGGCTGGCGGTGCTCGTCGTCGTCGTCGCCGCTCTCGTCGGTGGCGGCACGTGGGCGTGGCGGGCCGGCCACCTCGACACCCGCCAGGTCGTCGTCACCGGCACCGTCCGGGTGCCGCCGCAGCAGGTGCAGGACCTCGCCGCCGGCGCCCTCGGCACCCCGCTCGTCGCCGTCGACACCCGCGGCATCGCGCGCTCCGTCGAGGAGCTGCCGCTCGTGCTCGACGTCGCCGTCGAGCGCCGCTGGCCCCGCACGCTGGAGGTCGTCGTCACCGAGCGAGAGGCCGTCGCCGCCGTCCCGGCGCCCGGCGGCGGGTTCCAGGTCGTCGACGAGGAGGGCGTCGTGCTCGCCGAGGGCGCCGAGGTGCCCGCCGAGGTGCCGCTGCTGCGCGTCGACGTCGAGGCCGCGGGTGCCCGGACGCTCACGGCGGCCCGTGAGGTGCTCGCGGGCCTGCCGCTGGAGCTGCAGGCGCGCACCCGGCAGGTGTCGGCGACGTCGCCGGCCGACGTCCGCCTCGTCGTGGACGGCGCGGAGGTGCGGTGGGGGACGGCGGAGGACACGCCCCGCAAGGTCGAGGTCCTCCAGGGGCTCATGTCGTCGGTCGAGGCGAGCGTCTACGACGTCTCCTCGCCCCGCGCGCCGGCCGTCGTCCCGTAGCCGTTCCGGCTCATTGCGGGACACGCGCGCGACACACCCTCGGTGGTCGTTGTCCCGGGGTGGACGCGTACCTACCGTCCTCGTCAGGCGGAGCTGACATAACAATAACCCTCTACCAGAGGGTTAGGGCTACGCCGACAGGGCCCGCAGGGCCGGACACAACCAGCGAGAGGTACGCCCATGGCCGCACCGCAGAACTACCTCGCCGTCATCAAGGTCGTCGGTATCGGCGGCGGCGGTGTCAACGCGGTGAACCGCATGATCGAGAGCGGCCTGCGGGGCGTCGAGTTCATCGCGGTCAACACCGACGCGCAGGCGCTGCTCATGAGCGACGCCGACGTCAAGCTCGACGTGGGTCGCGACCTCACGCGCGGCCTCGGCGCCGGCGCCGACCCCGAGGTCGGGAAGAAGGCCGCCGAGGACCACGCCGAGGAGATCGAGGAGGTCCTCCGCGGGGCCGACATGGTCTTCGTCACGGCCGGCGAGGGCGGCGGCACCGGCACCGGTGGCGCCCCCGTCGTCGCGAAGATCGCCCGGTCGCTCGGCGCCCTCACGATCGGCGTCGTCACCCGCCCCTTCACCTTCGAGGGCCGCCGCCGCGCCCTGTCGGCCGAGAACGGCATCGCCGCCCTCCAGGCCGAGGTCGACACCCTCATCACCATCCCCAACGACCGGCTGCTGTCGATCAGCGACCGCGGGATCAGCGTCCTCGACGCCTTCCGCTCCGCCGACCAGGTGCTGCTGTCCGGCGTCCAGGGCATCACCGACCTCATCACGACGCCCGGCCTCATCAACCTCGACTTCGCCGACGTCAAGAGCGTCATGCAGGGGGCGGGCACCGCCCTCATGGGCATCGGCTCCGCCCGCGGCGAGGACCGCGCGGTCTGCGCGGCCGAGATGGCGATCAGCTCCCCGCTGCTCGAGGCGAGCGTCGACGGCGCGCAGGGGGTCCTGCTGTCGATCCAGGGTGGCTCGGACCTCGGGCTGTTCGAGATCAACGAGGCGGCGCGGCTCGTGCAGGAGGCCGCGCACGCCGAGGCGAACATCATCTTCGGCGCCGTCATCGACGACGCCCTCGGCGACGAGGTGCGCGTCACGGTCATCGCGGCCGGCTTCGACGAGAAGGAGGCCGCGGCCCGGGGCGAGCTGCCCGGCGCCGCGCGCGTGCCCGGCAGCCTCCCCGCCGGGCAGGCCGCTCCCGCGGCGCACCACACCGGCGCCACCGGCGCGAACGGCAGCGCCGGCGCCCACGGGGCCAACGGGCACGCCGGGTCGGCGGGGCGCGAGGGTGTCACCGCACCGGCCGCCGGGCAGCAGCCGGCGGCGCCGCGGCCGCACGCCCCGGCCCCGGCCCACCACCAGCCGGGCGCACAGCACGAGCACGGCGGTCACCCCACGCCGGACCACACGGTCGACCGCGGCCACGGCGGTGTCCCGGCGCCGAGCCGGGCCCCCGAGCCGGTGCCGGTCGGTGCGGCGCCGCGGGTCGTCGAGCTCCCCGCCGACGGTGCCCGCCGCCGGCCCGGCTTCCTCGACGACGACGACCTCGACGTGCCGGACTTCGTCAAGCCGTCGTCGTGAGCCCCACGTGAGCGCGACCCCCGGCGTCCTGCACGACGAGGTGGCGCTCGGGGCCGTGCGGCTCGTGCTGACCGGCGACGTCGACCTCGGTCGCGTCGACGACGGTGCGGGCCGCACGAGCGTGGCGCGGGCGCTCGGGGTGCCGACCGAGCGGCTCCTGCTCCCGACCCAGGTCCACGGCGACCGCGTCGTCGAGGCGACCGGCCCCTGGCCCGGGCCGGCCCCCGAGGCCGACGCCGTGCTCGTGCGCGGCGACCGGCTCGAGGCGCCCCTCGCGGTCGGCGTCCGCGCCGCCGACTGCATGCCGCTGCTCCTGGCCGACCCCGACGCCGGCGTGGCGGCGGCGGTCCACGTGGGGCGGCGGGGTCTGCAGCTCGGCATCGCACGCCGGGCCGTGCGCGCCCTGCGGGCCGCGGGAGCCAGGCGCGTCGTGGCCCGCGCGGGGCCCACGGTGTGCGGGCGCTGCTACGAGGTGCCGGACGCCCTGCGCGCCGAGGTGGCGACCGCGGTCCCCGAGGCCGCGGCCACGACCCGCATCGGCACGCCGGCCGTCGACATCGTGGCGGGGGTCCGGGCGCAGCTGGCCCGGCCCGCCGACCCCGTGCTCGACGGCGGACCCGTCGCGCTCGACCTCGCGTGGTGCCGGTGCACGCTGGAGTCCCCGGACCTCGCGAGCCACCGGCGCGACGCCACCCCCCGCCGGCACGCGGCCGTCGTGGTGGTGGACCCGGCGTGAGCGAGGACGCCCGACGGGCCGAGCTGGTGTCGGCCCTCGGCCGCGTCCGCGCGCGGATCGCCGACGCCTGCGCCGCTGCGGGGCGGCGTACCACCGACGTCACGCTCGTCGTCGTCACGAAGACGTACCCGGCCGACGACGTGCGCCGCCTCGCCGGGATCGGCGTCCGCGACGTCGGGGAGGCGCGCCTGCCGGAGCTGCGCGACAAGCGGGCGGCGCTCGCCGGCGACGAGGCGGTGACCCGGCTGCGGTGGCACGCCATCGGGCGGCTCCAGCGGAACAAGGCGCGGGCGACGGCGCGCCTGGCCGACACCGTGCACTCCGTGGACGACCCGCGGCTGGTCCCCGTGCTCGCCCGGGGGGCGGCGGACGCCGCCGAGGACGGCGCCGCGGGTCCGCTCGGGTGCTTCGTGCAGGTGAGCCTCGACGGCGACCCGGAGCGGGGCGGCGTCCGGGCCGACGCGCTGCTCCCGCTGTGCGAGGCGGTCGCGACCGCCGAGGGGCTCGCCCTGCTCGGGCTCATGGCGGTCGCCCCGCTGGGAGCGGACCCCGACCGGGCCTTCGCCCGGCTGCGGGAGCTGTCCGACGAGGTGGTCGCGGCGCACCCGTCGGCCACCGCGGTCAGCGCCGGCATGAGCGGCGACCTCGAGCAGGCCGTGCGGCACGGCGCGACACACCTGCGTGTCGGGGCCGCGGTCCTCGGTCCGCGACCGCCGCTCGGCTAGCGTCGTGACCACGGGCTCCGCAGGCCCGTGAGCAGCAGGAACACCCGGCAGGAGGAGGGCGTCATGGGCGCGCTACGCAAGACCTTGGTGTACCTCGGCCTCGCCGAGGACGAGCACTACGACGACTACGAGACCGACGAGCTCGAGCAGGAGCCCGAGCGCCGCCCCGACCGGGTCGAGCGTCGTGCCGTCGAGCCGAGGGGGGCGACCGTGACCCACCTGCCGAGCGCCGTGCGGGCGTCCGGGGACCTGCAGCGCATCACCGCCGTCCACCCCCGCACGTACAACGACGCCAAGATCATCGGTGAGCACTTCCGCGAGGGCGTGCCGGTGATCATGAACCTGTCCGACATGACGGACGTCGAGGCCAAGCGGCTCGTCGACTTCGCCGCGGGTCTCGTGTTCGGCCTCCACGGCGCGGTGGAGCGCGTGACGAACAAGGTCTTCCTCCTCTCGCCGTCCGCCGTCGAGGTGACGAACGAGAAGCACGAGGTGACCGCCGGGGCGGGGCTGTTCAACCAGTCGTGACGGCCGGTCGGTGGCGCGGGCGTCCGCACCTCGCGTCACGGACCGCCCGACGGGGACCTTAGGCTGCAGGCGTGGGCGTCGTCTTCGGGATCCTCGCGTTCGTCGTCTTCCTCTACCTGATCCTGCTCTTCGCCCGCCTGGTCGTCGGGTGGGTCCAGGTGTTCTCGCGGGACTGGCGACCGTCGGGGCCCATCGTGGTGGCGCTCGAGGTCGTCTACTCCGCGACCGACCCGCCGCTCAACGCGCTGCGCAGGGTGATCCCGCCGCTGACGATCGGCTCCATCCGGCTCGACCTCGGCTTCATGATCCTCTTCCTCGTGGTGGTCGTGCTCTACAACGTGCTGGCGTCGCTCGCCGCCTCGGTCTGACGGGCGCGTCCGTCGCGCTCCCCGAGGCCCTCGCCGAGTACCCTTCCGCCCACGGTCGCCAGCGGTGACTGTGGCCGAACGTTCGTCCGCTACCGTGACGGGGGCCGCTGCTCCCCATGATCAGATCGACGAGGTGACGAGATGCCGTTGACCGCAGACGACGTGGTCCAGAAGCGGTTCAACCCCACGAAGTTCCGCGAGGGGTACGACCAGGACGAGGTCGACGACTTCCTCGACGAGGTGGTGGCCGAGCTCCGTCGCCTCAACGAGGAGAACGAGGACCTCCGCCGTCAGCTCTCGCAGTGCGAGGGTCGCGTCGCGGAGCTGTCCCGTGGCGGGTCGGGGGAGTCCGTCCCGGCGCCCGCGCCGGCCCCGGTGGCCGCACCGGCCGACGCGCCCGCCCCCGCGGCGCCCCTCGCGCCCGCAGCGACCGGTGGCGACGGCGGCGGCAGCGGCGACGTGTCCGGCATGCTCGCCCTCGCCCAGCGTCTCCACGACGAGCACGTGCGCAACGGCGAGCAGGAGCGCGACCGGCTCGTGTCGGAGGCGCAGGAGACGGCCACCCGCCTCGTGCGCGAGGCGGAGGAGAAGCAGCAGCAGACGCTCGGCAACCTCGAGCAGGAGCGGGCCCTCCTCGAGCGCAAGATCGACGAGCTGCGCGGCTTCGAGCGCGACTACCGCAGCCGCCTCAAGAGCTACCTCGAGAACCAGCTCCGTGAGCTCGAGAACAAGGGCCAGGTCGTGCCCGGTCGCACCCCCGGGGCGCGCAGCCTCGGCGGTGACGACACCGCGGCCGCCGGCGGGTTCCCCTTCGGGGGCCAGAGCTGAGCCCCAGCGCACCTCGCGGCACCTCCCGCGGCCGTCGCCCGCTCGTCGCGGGGGCGGCCGCGGCTGCTGTGGTCGTCGCCGTCGACCAGGTGACGAAGCTCCTCGCGGAGCAGCGGCTCGAACCAGGGCAGCGGGTCGACGTCCTCGGGGACGTGCTCGGCCTCACCCTGTACTACAACTCGGGGGCGGCCTTCGGCCTCGGCACGACGCTGACGCCGTTCATCTCGAGCTTCGCGGTCGTCGCGTGCGTCGTCATGGTCGTCGCGCTCACCCGCACCACGCGACCGGCGTGGGGCCTGGCGCTCGGGCTGCTCCTCGGCGGGGCGCTCGGCAACCTCACCGACCGCCTGCTCCGTCCGCCGGGCGTCGGGCGCGGCGAGGTCGTCGACTTCTTCCAGCTGCCGAGCTTCCCGATCTTCAACGTGGCGGACATCTGCGTCGTGACGGGGGCGTGCCTCGTCGTGCTGCTCTCCCTGCGCGACGTGCCGTTCCGTGACCCGCTCCCCGCGGCGCCGCCGACCGCGGACACCGCCGGTGGGGCGGACGGCCCCGGCCGCGAGCCGTGAGCAGCCGCTCGCTGCCGGTGCCGGACGGACTGGCGGGGGAGCGCGTCGACGCGGGCCTGTCGCGGCTGCTCGGCGTCTCGCGGACGAGGGCGGCCGAGCTCGCGGCCGCCGGGCTCGTCACGGTCGACGACCGCCCCGTGGGGAAGTCCGACCGGCTGCTGCCCGGGTCCTGGCTCGCGGTCGAGCTGCCCGACGCGGAGGCCGCCCCCACCGCCGACGCGGAGCCCGTCGAGGGCATGCGGGTCGTCCACGACGACGACGACGTCGTCGTCGTCGACAAGCCGGTCGGGGTCGCCGCGCACCCGTCGCCGGGCTGGTCGGGACCGACGGTCGTCGGTGGCCTCGCCGCCGCCGGGTACCGGATCAGCACGAGCGGGGCGAGCGAGCGGCAGGGTGTCGTCCACCGCCTCGACGTCGGCACGTCGGGGCTGATGGCGGTGGCGAAGAGCGAGCGCGCGTACAGCTCCCTGAAGGACCAGTTCCGGCAGCGGACCGTCGACAAGACGTACCACTCGGTCGTCCAGGGCCACCCGGACCCCACGAGGGGCACCGTCGACGCTCCCGTGGGCCGGCACCCGACGCACTCGTACCGCTGGGCCGTGGTGGCCGACGGCCGGCCGAGCGTCACGCACTACGACACGCTCGAGGCGTTCCGCGCCGCGACGCTGCTCGAGATCCACCTCGAGACCGGTCGCACCCACCAGATCCGCGTCCACATGTCGGCGCTGCGTCACCCGTGCGTCGGTGACCTCACGTACGGCGCGGACCCCACCCTCGCCGCGCGCCTCGGTCTGCAGCGCCAGTGGCTGCACGCCGTCGGTCTGGCCTTCGACCACCCCGGCACCGGCGAGCGGGTCCACCTCACGTCCGCCTACCCGGACGACCTCGCCCACGCCCTCGAGGTGCTCCGCTCCGGCTGAGCCGGTCGACGGAGCCGGCCCGGCGTGGACACCGCCGGAGCGTCCGGGCGCCGACCTAGACTGCGCCCGATGCCCGCCGCCGACTCCTTCGCCCACCTCCACGTGCACACCGAGTACTCGATGCTCGACGGTGCCGCCCGCATCGGTGAGCTGTTCGCGGAGACCGAGCGGCTCGGCATGACGTCGGTCGCGATGACGGACCACGGCAACGTCTTCGGCGCCTACGAGTTCTGGTCGAAGGCCACGAGGGCCGGCATCAAGCCGATCATCGGCACGGAGGCGTACGTCACGCCCGGCACGAGCCGCTTCGACCGGACGCGGGTCCGCTACGGCGACAGCACGACGTCGGACCGGGACGACGTCTCCGGCGGCGGGGCCTACACGCACATGACGCTGCTCGCGGAGACCACCGAGGGCATGCACAACCTGTTCCGGCTCTCGAGCCTCGCGAGCATGGAGGGCTTCTACTTCAAGCCCCGCATGGACCGCGAGATCCTCCACCGCCACCGCCGCGGGCTCATCGCGACGACCGGCTGCCCGTCGGGCGAGGTGCAGACGCGGCTGCGGCTCGGGCAGTACGACGAGGCGGTGCGGGCCGCGGCGGAGCTCAAGGACCTGTTCGGCGCCGGGAACGTCTTCTGCGAGCTCATGGACCACGGCCTCGACATCGAGCGCCGCGTCCGCGACGACCTGCTGCGCATCGCCCGCGACCTCGACCTCCCCCTGCTCGCGACCAACGACCTTCACTACACGACGCAGGCCGACGCGGCCGCGCACGAGGTCCTCCTCTGCGTCCAGTCCGGGTCCCGCCTCGACGACCCCAAGCGCTTCAAGTTCGACGGCGACGGCTACTACCTCAAGAGCCCCGCCGAGATGCGGCACCTGTTCCGCGAGCTGCCGGAGGCGTGCGACAACACCCTCCTCGTCGCCGAGCGCTGCGACGTGCGGTTCACCGAGGGCGAGGGCCGCTACATGCCCCGCTTCCCCTGCCCGCCGGGGGAGGACGAGACGTCGTGGTTCGTCAAGGAGGTCGAGCGGGGCCTCGCGCGCCGCTACCCCGAGGGGGTCCCGGAGGCGTCCCGGAAGCAGGCGGAGTACGAGACCGAGGTCATCGTCGGCAAGGGCTACCCCGGCTACTTCCTCGTCGTCGCGGACTTCATCAACTGGGCGAAGCGCAGCGGCATCCGGGTCGGTCCCGGGCGCGGGTCGGGCGCGGGCTCGATGTGCGCGTACGCGATGGGCATCACCGACCTCGACCCGCTGGCGCACGGCCTCATCTTCGAGCGGTTCCTCAACCCCGAGCGCCAGTCGATGCCCGACTTCGACGTCGACTTCGACGACCGGCGCCGGGCCGAGGTCATCCGCTACGTCACCGAGCGCTACGGCGACGACCGCGTCGCCATGATCGTCACGTACGGCACGATCAAGGCGAAGCAGGCCCTGAAGGACGCGAGCCGCGTCCTCGGTCACCCGTTCTCGATGGGGGAGCGGCTCACGAAGGCGATGCCGCCCGCCGTCATGGGCAAGGACATCCCCCTGTCGGGGATCTTCGACCCGCAGCACAAGCGCTACGCCGAGGCGGGGGAGTTCCGCACCCTCCACGACACCGACCCGGAGGCGAGGGGCGTCATCGAGCGCGCCCGGGGCCTGGAGAACCTCAAGCGCCAGTGGGGCGTCCACGCCGCCGGCGTCATCATGTCGAGCGAGCCGCTCATCGACCTCATCCCGCTCATGCGCCGCGAGCAGGACGGGCAGATCATCACGCAGTTCGACTACCCGAGCTGCGAGACGCTCGGCCTGGTCAAGATGGACTTCCTCGGCCTGCGCAACCTCACGATCATGGACGACGCGCTGCGCAACGTGCAGGCGAACACCGGCGTCGACATCGACCTCGACGCCCTGTCGAAGGACATGACCGACCCCGCGACGTACGAGCTGCTGGGCCGCGGCGACACCCTCGGGGTGTTCCAGCTCGACGGCGGGCCCATGCGCGCGCTGCTGCGCCAGATGAAGCCGGACACCTTCGAGGACATCTCCGCCGTCCTCGCCCTGTACCGGCCCGGACCGATGGGCGCCGGCTCCCACACGAACTACGCGCTGCGCAAGAACGGCCTGCAGCCGGTGAGCTACCCGCACCCGGAGCTCGAGGAGGCGCTCGCGCCGATCCTCGGGAACACGTACGGGCTCATCGTCTACCAGGAGCAGGTCATGGACATCGCCCGGCGCCTCGCCGGGTACACGCTCGGCAAGGCGGACCTGCTCCGCCGCGCGATGGGCAAGAAGAAGCGCGAGGTGCTCGACGCGGAGTTCGTCGGCTTCCAGGCCGGCATGCGCGCCAACGGCTACTCCGACGACGCCATCCGGACGCTGTGGGACATCCTCGTCCCGTTCTCCGACTACGCCTTCAACAAGTCGCACACCGCTGCGTACGGGCTCGTCAGCTACTGGACGGCCTACCTCAAGGCCAACTACCCGGCGGAGTACATGGCGGCGCTGCTCACGAGCGTGCGCGACGACAAGGACAAGTCCGCCCTCTACCTCCAGGAGTGCCGGCGGATGGGCATCGAGGTCCTGCCGCCGGACGTCAACACCTCCGCCCGCGACTACACCCCGGTCGGCGGGTCGATCCGCTTCGGCCTCGAGGCGGTGCGGAACGTCGGCGGGACGGTCGTCGACGCCGTGGTCGCGGCCCGTGAGGAGAAGGGCCAGTACACCGACTTCCGCGACTTCCTCGACAAGGTGCCGGCGCCCGTGTGCAACAAGCGGACGGTCGAGTCCCTCGTCGCCGCCGGCGCCTTCGACGCCCTCGGCCACACGCGCCGTTCCCTCACGGCGGTCCTCGAGGAGGCCGTCGACGAGGCCGTCGCGCTCAAGCGCAAGCAGGCCGACGGGCAGTTCGACCTCTTCGCCGGGCTCGGTGGCGACGACGGCACCGGCGGCACGGTCGCGGCCGGCGTCTCGACGCAGGTGCCGGACCTCCCGGAGTGGGACAAGAAGGAGCTGCTCGCCCGGGAGCGCTCGATGCTCGGCCTCTACGTCTCCGACCACCCGCTCAGCGGCATCGAGGGCGTCCTCGTGCGGCTCGCCGACGTCTCGATCGGGCAGCTCGCCACCGACGAGTCGCTCCGCGACCGCGCGAAGGTGACGATCGCCGGGCTCGTGACCGGGGTCCAGCGAAAGATCTCGCGGCAGGGCAAGACGTGGGCGATCGTCACCGTCGAGGACCTCGCGGGCTCCGTCGAGGTCCTCGTGTTCCCCAGCCAGTACGAGATCGCCGGGCCCGTGCTCGCCGAGGACGTCGTCGTCGTCGTCAAGGGGGACCTCTCCCGCTCCGACGACGGGGCGGTGAGCGTCCGGGCGACCGAGATCACGCTGCCCGACATCGACACGAGCGCCGACGGGCCGGTCACCATCCAGCTCGACGTCGCCCGGTGCACCCCAGTGGTCGTCGAGCGGCTGCGAACCGTCCTCGACACGCACCCCGGCACGACCGAGGTCCGCCTCCAGCTGCGCCAGCCCGGTCGCGAGACGCTCATGCGCCTGGACGACGGGCTCCGCGTCACGGTGACGCCCGCCCTGTTCGGCGACCTCAAGGCGCTGCTCGGCCCCGCGTGCCTGGGGTGAGCGAGCGCGACGACGTCGTCGGCCCCGACGCGCCCGCCGTGCCCTCCGCCCCCGCCGCGCCGCTGCGTCGGCCGCGCCGGCGCGTCGACCCCCGCCGCGCCGCCGTCCGGGCGCTGCTCGTCTCCGCGGCGCTCGCCCCGGTCGTCGGGGCCGTGTGGTGGTTCGTCGTCCCCGGTGGTCGGCGCTCGCCGGGGGACGGCTACCTCGCCCTCGTCCAGTCCCGCGGCGCGGTCGACGCCGGCTTCGCGCTCGCGTGCCTCGTCGTCGGGGTGCTGCTCGGGATCGGCTGGGTGCTGGTGCGGGAGGAGCGCCCCGACGTCCGCTCCGTCGGCCGGCTCGTCGGCCTGCTCGTCGGCGGCGTCGTGGGCGCCGCCCTCGCGTGGACGACGGGGTGGCTCCTCGAGCTCGCAGTGCCCGGCCCGGTCGGTGACGTCGCGGACCTGCCGGCCGAGCAGGTGGCCGCCCTCGTCGGGCCACGGCCCGGGGTGTCCGCCGTCGTCGGCGGCCTGCTGTGGCCCCTCGGCGTCGCCGTCATCGTCGTCGTCGACACCGTCCGCGAGCTCGCCTGGGAGGCGTGGCACCGGGCCGGGTCGCGGGGCTAGTTCGGCGTCGCCGGGCGGCGGACCAGGTCGGTGGCGGGGACCGCGCGCAGGACCGAGACGAGAACGTCCTCGCGGGCGAGCAGCCGGAGCGCGAGGCGCAGCCGCGCCGCGGTGTCGGGGGCCTCGAGCAGCCGCTGCCGGTCGACGAGGTCGAGGAGCATGTTGGCCGCCACCGTGTACGAGAGCATGAGCGGGTCGCCGGGGACCGTGGCCTCCGTCCCGCGCAGCCGCGACCGGTACCGCTCGAAGGCGGCCCTGACCGCGGGCACGAGGAGAGGGGCCAGCTCGTCGGTCGGCTCGGGCAGCAGCTCGACGCGGCCCCGCAGGTACGGCACGGCGGCGTCCGGGCGTCCCGAGTCCTCGTCGAGGTCGAGCAGGCGGAAGCGTCGGGAACCGACCGTCTGGACGTCGTAACGGCCGTCCGGCAGCGCCTGCACCTCCGTGAGGTCCGCGAGGGTGCCGACGTCGTGGAGGGCGCGGACGCCGTCGGTGCCGACCTCGTGCCCCGCCTTGATCGCGACGACCCCGAACCGCTGCTCGTCCTCCGGGGCGGCGAGCAGGTCCGCGACGAGACGTCGGTAGCGGGCCTCGAACACGTGGAGGGGCAGGACGAGCCCCGGCACGAGCACCGTCCCCAGCGGGAAGAGCGGGACCAGCGTGCTCACCCCGTCACCCTAGGACGAGCCCGCGCGACCGGCCCGGCCGGCACGTCGGTGCCGACGGGCGTGGGTCAGCGGGCGACGTCGGCGGTGACCGCGCCGGTCAGGGCGACGAGGTCCGTCGGGGCGAGCCCGACGTCGAGGCCCCGACGGCCCCCGCTGACGTAGACGACCTCGTGCTCCAGCGCGGTGGAGTCGACGACGGTCGGCAGCGGCGTCCGCTGGCCGAGGGGGGAGATGCCGCCGACGACGTAGCCGGTGGCCCGTTCGGCCGCCGCGGGCGCGGCCATCGCGGCCCGCTTCGCCCCGAGCGCCGTCGCCACCGCCTTGAGGTCGAGGCGCCCGGACACCGGCACGACGGCGACCCCGAGCCCGGGGCGCGGCGCTCCCTCGAGCGTGACGAGGAGCGTCTTGTACACCCGGGCCGCGTCGAGGCCGAGGGCGACCGCGGCCTCGAGGCCGTACCCGGACTCCCGGGCGGTGCGCGGGTCGTGGTCGTAGGGGTGGAGGGTGTGCACGACACCCGCCTCGCTGAGCGCCGTCGTCGCCGGCGTCCCGCCGTGACCCGCCCTGCCGCTCGTCCGTCGCCCTGCCACCGGACGATCATGCCGAACGAGCACCACGCAGGCCACGACCGGCCAGCCGCCGCACCGACCTACCATGGAGCGGTGACCGTGACGGGCCCCTCCCTCGAGCAGCTGCAGCAGGGCGAGCCGGCGACGCCGCTCGTCCGCACGATGGACCTGCGCGGCCGGGCCCTCCACCACCGCGAGCTGCGGGGCGTCGTCCCTCGGGCGGCCCTCGACGTCGAGGGGGCGCTCGCGACCGTCCGGCCCATCTGCGACGACGTCCGCGAGCGCGGTGTCGCGGCCCTCCTCGACCTCACGGAGCGCTTCGACGGGGTCCGGCTCGACGACGTCCGCGTGCCGGCCGCAGCGCTGCAGACCGCCCTCGACGCCCTCGATCCCGCGGTCCGGGCCGCGCTCGAGGAGTCGATCCGGCGGGCACGCCTCGTCCACGCGGACCAGCGTCGCGCCGACCACACGACGCAGGTGGTCCCCGGCGGCAGCGTCACCGAGCGGTGGGTGCCCGTCGAGCGGGTCGGGCTCTACGTGCCCGGCGGGCTCGCGGTCTACCCGAGCAGCGTCGTGATGAACGTCGTCCCCGCACAGGAGGCGGGTGTCGAGCAGATCGCCGTCACGAGCCCCGCCCAGCGCGACCACGGCGGCCTGCCGCACCCGACGATCCTCGCCGCGTGCGCGCTCCTCGGGGTCGACGAGGTCTACGCCGTCGGCGGCGCGCAGGCCGTCGCCATGTTCGCCTACGGGGCGCGGGACGCCGCCGGCACGCTCGTCGTGCCCGGGGTCGACGTCGTCACCGGACCGGGCAACATCTACGTCGCCGCGGCCAAGCGGCTCCTCAAGGGCGTCATCGGCATCGACTCGGAGGCGGGACCCACCGAGATCGGCATCCTCGCCGACGACAGCGCGGACGCCCGCTCGGTCGCCGCGGACCTCGTGAGCCAGGCCGAGCACGACCCGATGGCGGCCGCCGTCCTCGTGACCCCGTCGCCGGCGCTCGCCGAGTCGGTGCAGGCGCAGCTCGTCGGCCAGGTCGCCGCCACCAAGCACCGCGACCGCGTGGCAACGGCCCTCGCCGGCCCGCAGAGCGCGATCGTCCTCGTCGACGACCTCGACGCGGGGATGGAGGTCGTCGACGCCTACGCCGCCGAGCACCTCGAGATCCACACCGTCGACGCCCGCGAGCGCGCCGCCCGCGTGCGGAACGCGGGAGCGGTGTTCGTCGGCCGGTGGGCGCCGGTGAGCCTCGGCGACTACTGCGCCGGCTCCAACCACGTCCTGCCGACCGGCGGGTGCGCGTGCCACTCCGGCGGTCTGAGCGTCCAGACGTTCCTGCGCGGCATCCACGTCGTCGACTACGACGAGGCCGCACTCCGCGACGTGGCCGACCACGTCGTCGCGCTGGCCGACGCCGAGGACCTGCCCGCGCACGGGGACGCCGTCCGCGCCCGGTTCTGAGGTCCCGCCCCCCTAGTCCCGCGGCGGGGCGGACCGCTCGTGCGCCGCGAGGAGGCGCCGCAGCAGGTCGGCGAGCTGGACCTGCTCGACGTCGTCCAGCGGGGACAGGAGCGCCCGCTCGGTCGCGAGGTGGCCCGGCAGCACCGTGTCCACGGCGTCGAGGCCCGCCGCCGTCAGCCGCACGACCCGGGCGCGCGCGTCGACGGTGCTGCGCGCGCGCGTCACGAGGCCCCGGGCCTCGAGCCGGTCGAGGCGCTGGGTCACGGCGCCGGACGTCACCATCGACGTGCGCAGCAGGTCGCCGGGCGAGAGCTCGTAGGGTGCCCCGGCCCGGCGCAGCGTCGCGAGCACGTCGTAGGCGGCGGGGTCGAGGTCGTGCCGCGCGAAGTTCTCCCGCAGGTGCTGCTCCGCCAGCCGCGCGGCCCGCGACAGCCGCCCGACCACGCCGACGGGGGAGTGGTCGAGGTCCGGCCGCTCCCGCCGCCACTGCGCGAGGAACCGGTCGACGGCGTCCGCGGGTGCCTGCTCCTCGTGCGTCACGTGATCCAGCCTAGTCAATGTCTTAGCGTTGAGATACAATCTCTCAGTGCTAAGACGACCTGTCGCTGTCGCGCTCGCCGCCGTGGCCCCGCTCGCCTGGGGCACGACGTACCTCACGACCACGGAGCTGCTCCCGCCGGAGCGGCCACTCACCGCGGCCGTGCTGCGCGCCCTGCCGGCCGGTCTCGCCCTGCTCCTCGTCGCCCGTCGCCTCCCGGGAGGTCGCTGGTGGTGGCGGGCCGGCGTCCTCGGCGTGCTCAACATCGGCGCGTTCTTCGCCCTCCTCTTCGTCGGTGCCTACCGCCTGCCCGGTGGCGTGGCCGCCACCGTCGGCGCGGTCCAGCCGCTCGTCGTCCTCCTCCTCGCGGGCATGCTGCTCGGTGAGCGAGTCCGGGCGCGGGCCGTCGTCGTCGCGCTCCTCGGTGTCGTCGGGGTCGGGCTCCTCGTCCTGCGGGCCGCGGTCGCCCTCGACCCCGTCGGCGTGCTCGCCGCCGTCGGGGGTGCGCTGTCGATGGCCGTCGGGGTCGTCCTCACCAAGCGGTGGGGCCGTCCCGCCCCGCTGCTCGCGGTGACGTCGTGGCAGCTGGTGGCAGGTGGGACGGTCCTGCTCCCCGTGGCGCTCGTCGTCGAGGGGCCCCTGCCGCTCGCCCTCCTCGACGCCGACGCCCTCCTCGGCTACGCGTGGCTCGGCGTCGTCGGGACGGGGCTGGCGTACGCGCTGTGGTTCCTCGGGCTCGGGGTCCTGTCGGCGGGCGCCGTGGCGTTCCTCGGGCTCCTGGCGCCCGTCGTCGCCGCCGGCCTGGGCTGGCTGGTGCTCGGGCAGTCGCTCACGCCGGCTCAGCTCCTCGGCGCCGGTCTGGTCCTCGGTGCCGTCGTCGCGGGCCAGGTGCTCGCCCGACCGGGCTCGGGACCGGGTCCCTCCGGGGAGACCCTGCCGGGAGCCGGGTCGAGCGGCGGGGAGCGCCCCCTCCCGGCGGCGCCCGGCCTCGGCGCCTCCCTACGCTTGCCCGTGTGAGCGCCCGACTGGACAGCACCGGCCTGCCCCTGCGCCCCGACCTGCGCGGGCGCACCGCCTACGGGGCCCCGCAGCTCGACGTGCCGGTGCGGCTCAACACGAACGAGAGCTCCTACGCGCTGCCGCCCGCGGTCGCCGCCGCCGTCACCGAGGCGGTCGCCGCGGTCGTCCCCGGCCTCAACCGGTACCCGGACCGCGACTTCGCCGCGCTCCGCGACGCGCTCGCGGCGTGGCTCGTCCGCAGCACGGGCGTCGCGGTGGCCCCCGACGAGGTGTGGGCCGCGAACGGGTCGAACGAGGTCCTCCAGCACCTCCTCCAGGCCTTCGGGGGCCCGGGCCGGACCGCGCTCGGCTTCACGCCCGCGTACTCCATGCACCCGATCATCAGCGCGTCCACGGGGACCTCGTGGGTCGACGGGACGCGGCCGGGCAGCCCCGGCGACCCGTTCGACCTGACGGCGGACTCCGCCGCGGAGCAGGCCCGGCGGGTCGACCCCGACGTCGTCTTCCTCTGCTCCCCGAACAACCCGACGGGCACCGCGCTCGACCTCGACGTCGTCCGCGCCGTCCACGAGGCCGCGCCGCACGCCGTGGTGGTCGTCGACGAGGCGTACGCGGAGTTCGCCCGCCCCGGCACCCCGAGCGCCGTCACCCAGCTGGACGGTCGCGTCCGGCTCGTCGTCACCCGCACGATGAGCAAGGCGTTCGCGTTCGCCGGGGCCCGGCTCGGCTACCTCGCCGCCGACGCCGCCGTCACCGCGGCGCTGCGGCTCGTCCGGCTGCCGTACCACCTCTCCTCGCTCACGCAGGCCGCGGCCGTGGCGGCGCTCGCCCACGCCGACGAGCTGCTGTCGACCGTCGAGGCGCTCAAGGAGCAGCGCGACCGGGTCGTCGCCGGCACCGCCGCGCTCGGGCTGCGCCCGGTGCCGAGCGACGCGAACTTCGTCCTCGTCGGCGGGTTCGCCGACTCCGGCGCCGCGTTCGAGGCGCTGCTCGCGCACGGGGTGCTCGTCCGCGACGTCGGCCTGCCCGGGTACCTGCGGATGACGGCGGGCACGCCGGCGGAGACGGACGCCCTCCTCGCCGCGCTCGGTGACGTGCTCGGTGACGTGCGCGGGGCGGTGGTCGGCGGGCAGGACGCGCCCGCGGGCGGTGGCTGCCTCGCCACTAGGGTCGAGCGGTGAGCAGCCGCACCGCCCGCCTCGAGCGGGGCACGAAGGAGAGCCGGGTCCTCGTCGAGCTCGACCTCGACGGCACGGGCCGGTCGGAGGTCTCGACGGGTGTCCGCTTCTTCGACCACATGCTGTCGACCTTCGCCCGCCACTCGCTCGTCGACCTCACCGTCCGCGCGGAGGGCGACGTCGACGTCGACGCCCACCACACGGTCGAGGACGTCAGCATCGTCCTCGGCCAGGCGATCCACGCCGCCCTCGGCGACAAGGCCGGCATCCGCCGCTTCGGCGACGCCCTCGTCCCCCTCGACGAGTGCCTCGCGCAGGCGGCCGTCGACCTCGCGGGCCGCGCCTACTGCGTCCACGAGGGGGAGCCCGCCGGTCAGGAGCACGTCCTCATCGGCGGGCACTACGTCGGGTCCCTCACCCGGCACGTCCTGGAGTCCCTCGCGCACAACGCGCGCATCGCCCTCCACGTGCGGGTGCTGTCCGGGCGCGACCCGCACCACGTCGTCGAGGCGCAGTTCAAGGCCCTCGCGCGCGCGTTCCGCGCCGCCGTCGAGCCCGACCCGCGCGTGGCGGGGGTGCCGAGCGAGAAGGGCAGCCTGTGAGCACCGGCGCCCGGCCCCGCGTCGTCGTCATGGACCACGGCTCGGGCAACGTCCGCTCCGCCGTCCGTGCCCTCGAACGGGTCGGCGCCGACGTCGAGCTGACCGCCGACCCGCAGGCCGGCCTCGACGCCGACGGTCTCGTCGTGCCCGGCGTCGGGGCCTTCGCCGCCGTCGTCGAGGGCGTCCGGCGGGTCCGCGGCGACGTGGTCGTCGGTCGGCGCCTCGCCGGGGGGCGCCCCGTCCTCGGCATCTGCGTCGGCCTGCAGGTGATGTTCGAGTCCTCGACCGAGCCCGGCGCCGGCGACCGCGACGGGCTCGGGCAGTGGCCGGGCACCGTCGAGCGGCTGCCGGTGGAGCGCGTCCCGCACATGGGCTGGAACACGGTCGAGGCGCCGGCGGACAGCGTCCTGTTCGCCGGGCTCGCCGACGAGCGCTTCTACTTCGTCCACTCCTACGGCGTTCTCGCCGACGGCGTCGACGGTCCGGCCCCCGTCGCCGCGCTCGGCACCGAGCGGCTCGCGCCGCCGACGGTCACGTGGGCGGAGCACGAGGGCTGCCGGTTCGTCGCGGCCGTGGAGAACGGGGCGCTGTCGGCCACCCAGTTCCACCCGGAGAAGTCCGGGGACGCCGGCGCCGCCCTGCTTGAGCACTGGGTCCGGCGGCTGGCCTGACGCAGGAGCGGCCTGCCGCCTCGGCTAGCGTCCTGGGACGTGACCGACGACCCGACCCCCTCCGCCGACCGTACGCACCCCACCGACGCGCCGGCGCTCCAGCTCCTGCCGGCGGTCGACGTCGCCGACGGCCAGGCCGTCCGGCTCGTCCAGGGGGAGGCGGGGTCCGAGACGACGTACGGCGAGCCGCTCGCCGCGGCGCTGGCGTGGGTCGAGGCGGGCGCTGCCTGGCTCCACCTCGTCGACCTGGACGCGGCCTTCGGGCGCGGCAGCAACGCCGAGCAGCTCGCGGAGGTCGTCCGGCAGGTGAGCGACCGCGGCGTCGCCGTCGAGCTGTCCGGCGGCATCCGCGACGACGGGTCCCTGCGACGGGCGCTCGCCACCGGCTGCCGCCGCGTCAACCTCGGGACCGCCGCGCTGGAGGACCCCGAGTGGACCCGTCGCGCCATCGGCGAGTTCGGCGACCGCGTCGCCGTGGGGCTCGACGTGCGCGGCACCACCCTCGCCGCCCGCGGCTGGACGCAGGAGGGCGGGGACCTGTGGGAGACCCTCGCGCGCCTCGACGCCGACGGCTGCGCCCGCTACGTCGTCACCGACGTCACGAAGGACGGCACCCTCCGCGGGCCCAACACCGACCTGCTGCGTCAGGTCTGCGAGGTGACGGACCGCCCCGTCGTCGCCTCCGGCGGCGTGAGCAGCCTCGCCGACCTCGAGGCCCTGCGGGCCCTCGTGCCCGTCGGCGTCGAGGGCGCCATCGTCGGGAAGGCGCTGTACGCGGGCGCCTTCACCCTCCAGGAGGCGCTCGCCGTCGCCGGCTGAGCGACCGCCCGGCTCGGGTGGCGTCGCCTCAGGCGACGTCCGGCGGGGGGACGGCCGCGCACGCGGCGCACAGGCCCCAGAAGACGACCTCCGCCTCCTCGACGCTCACGAGCCCGTGCGGGGGCGAGGCGTCGAGGCAGGGCGCGTGGCCCACGACGCAGTCGACGTCGCTGACCGCGCCGCACGAGCGGCACACCGCGTGGTGGTGGTTGTCGTCGGTCCGGGTCTCGAAGCGCGCCGGGTGCCGCTGCGGCTCGATGCGGCGGACCAGGCCCGCGGCGGTGAGCGCCGCGAGGGCGTCGTAGACGCCCTGGACCGACACCGCCCCCAGCCGACGGCGCGCCTCGGTGAGGACCTCCTCGGCCGTCGCGTGCGGGTGGTCCCCGACGGCCCCGAGGACCGCGACGCGGGGACGGGTGACCCGCAACCCCGCGGCCCGCAGCCGGTCGGCCGCCGCGCCCGCCGTGGAAGGTCCGCGCACCATCTGCACACCGACATCCCACCACGCCGATATGGAACCGTTCAAGAGTGCCGGGAGGGTCGGGCGCAGGCCCCACACTGGGCCACCGTGCCGACGCCCACGATGCCGCCCGCCACCGGTCTGCGGGCCTACCGCGAGGTCCTCGCCGTCCCGGGCATGACGTCGCTCTACCTCATCGGCGTCCTCGCGCGCGTCCCGCACACCGGCGGCGGCATCGCCCTCACGCTCCTCGTCACCGAGGGGCTGGGGCGCGGCTACCTCGAGGCGGGTCTCGTGACGGCGGCGCTGACGGTCGGGATCGCCTTCGGCAGCCCGTGGCGCGGCCGGCTCGTCGACCGCCTCGGGCTGCGTCGCGCCCTCGTGCCGAGCATCGTCGCGATGCCGGTGCTGTGGACCGCGGCGGCCCTCAGCCCCTACTGGCTCCTGCTGCCCGTGGCGTTCGTCGCGGGTGCCCTCGCGGTGCCCGTCTTCACGGTGGTCCGGCAGGCCATCGGGGTCGTGGTGCCCGAGCGCTCGCGGCGCAGCGCCTTCGCGCTCGACTCCGTCCTCGTCGAGGCGAGCTTCGTCGCCGGGCCGCCGCTCGTCGTGCTCGCCGCCACGCAGGTCGACGTCCGCGTCGCCCTCGTCGCCATCGGGGTCGGCGAGGCCCTCGCGGGTGTGCTGCTCGCGGTGCTCGACCCGCGCCTGCGCAGCGACGCGGTGGGAGCGCCGGCCGACGAGCCCGCCCTGTCGGCCGGGCTCACCGGCGGCGACGACCGGCGCCTGCGGCCGCTGCGCCTGCCGCTGCCTCGCTGGCTCAGCCCCGGCCTGCTCGCGATGTACGCGTGCGCCTTCGGGGCCGCGCTCGTGCTGTCGGGGTCGGAGATCGGGATCTACGCGGTGCTGCGGGGGCTGGGAGAGGTCGGGCTCGTCGGCTGGGTGTTCGCCGCGTGGGGCGTCGCCAGCGGCGTCGGCGGGCTCGTGTACGGGGCGCTGCGCCGTGGCGCGTCCAGCCCGCTGGTCCTGCTCGCGTGGCTCGCGCTCGCGACCGTGCCGCTCGCCCTGGCGACCAGCCCGCTGCTGCTCCTCCTCCTCGTCGTGCCCGGCGGCCTCCTCACGGCCCCGACGCTGTCGTCGAGCGCCGACGGCGTCAGCCGGCGCATCGGCGACGCCAACCGCGGCGAGGCCATGGGCTGGCACGGCTCGGCGACGACGGCCGGCTTCAGCCTCGGCGCCCCGCTCGCGGGCGCGGTCGCGGACCAGGTCGGACCCTGGGGCGCGTTCCTCGTCGTCGCGGCGGTGTCGGGGGCGCTCGCGCTCACCGGGCTCGCGCTGCTGCGCCGGGCCCGGCGACCGGGTCAGCGCACCGGCCCGGTGAGCCGCTCCCCGGGGCCCTGACCCGGCTCGTCGGGCACCGTCGAGGCGTCACGGAAGGCCAGCTGGAGCGAGCGCAGCCCGTCCCGCAGCGCCCGCGCGTGCTGCGACCCCACCTCGGGGGCAGCGGCGGTCACGAGCCCGGCGAGCGCCGTGATGAGCGAGCGCGCCTCGGCGAGGTCCATGAGGTCGGCGGGGGACAGCGGCTGCCCGTCGTCCCCGGTCGCGCCCTCGAGGTCGGCGGGGTCGACGAGCCCGCACTTGACCGCCGCCGCGCTCATGAGGTGGACGGCGGCGGTCGTGATGACCTCCACGGCCGGCACGTCGGCGATGTCGCGCGCGGCGTCGGTGGCGTCCGTCAGGGGGGAATCACTCACCCTGCTACCCTTGCAGGCGACCAGTCGCGACGTTCACCCGGTCCGCCGGGGGTCCGCAGCGGCAGCAAGCGGAGGCCACTCCCACCCCGGTGCCCACGGTGCCGCGGGTCAGGTCCACGGGGACGGACTCCCGGCAGGTGCCGGGACGAGGGCCCCGGTGCGTGCGACGTGACGACAGTGACGACCGCGCCGGACCCCGGCCACCGCCTGCCCGGGCGGCAGCCGCCGGGTCGACCGGCAGCCGGCACAGACGTCCGACTCACCCTTCCACGAGGAGCACGCACATCACCGAGCCACGTATCAACGACCGCATCCGCGTCCCCGAGGTCCGACTCGTCGGGCCCAACGGCGAGCAGGTCGGCATCGTGCGGATCGAACAGGCCATGAAGCTCGCGACCGAGTCCGAGCTCGACCTGGTCGAGGTCGCGCCCGACGCCCGCCCGCCCGTCGTCAAGCTCATGGACTTCGGCAAGTTCAAGTACGAGTCGGCCATGAAGGAGCGTGCGGCCCGCAAGAACCAGGCCAACACGGTCCTCAAGGAGATCCGCTACCGCCTCAAGATCGACGACCACGACTACGCCACCAAGACGGGTCACGTCACCCGGTTCCTCAAGGGCGGCGACAAGGTCAAGGTCATGATCATGTTCCGCGGTCGCGAGCAGTCCCGTCCCGAGATGGGGCTGCGTCTCCTCCAGCGGGTCGCGGAGGACGTCAAGGAGCTGGGCTCCGTCGAGTCCTCGCCCCGGGTCGACGGGCGCAACATGGTCATGGTGATCGGGCCGCACAAGAAGAAGGCCGAGGTCAAGACCGAGCAGAAGGCCGCCAAGCAGGCCCAGAAGGACGCGGCCGCCGCGGCGGCCGACCAGGGCAGCACGGGCGCCACGACCGGCTGAGCGGCTCGGCCCGCACCACCAGCACACGGCACGCCCCCCACGGGGCTGCCCGACACAGACAGGGAGCACCACGGTGCCGAAGAACAAGACGCACTCCGGCGCGAAGAAGCGCTTCAAGGTGACGGGCTCGGGCAAGATCATGCGCGAGCAGTCGAACAACCAGCACCTCTTCGAGGGCAAGAGCAGCCGTCGCAAGCGCCGCCTCGACGTCGACCAGCAGCTGAGCAAGGCGGACTCGAAGACCGCCAAGAAGCTGCTCGGCATCTGAGCCCGCTCGCCCCGAGCCCCTCTTCCCCCTCGACGCACCAGGAGACACCCCCATGGCACGTGTGAAGCGGGCGGTCAACGCCCACAAGAAGCGCCGCGAGGTCCTCGAGCAGGCCTCCGGCTACCGCGGTCAGCGTTCGCGGCTGTACCGCAAGGCGAAGGAGCAGATCCTCCACTCCGGCGTCTACTCCTACCGCGACCGCAAGGCGCGCAAGGGCGACTTCCGCCGTCTCTGGATCCAGCGCGTCAACGCCGCGGCCCGCGCCAACGGGATGACGTACAACCGCTTCATCCAGGGCCTCAAGATCGCCGGTGTCGACGTCGACCGTCGCATGCTCGCCGAGCTCGCCGTCAACGACGAGGCGGCCTTCGCCTCGCTCGTGCAGACCGCCCGGGCCGCCCTGCCCGCGCAGGACGCCGCCTGAGGCCAGCCCGGCAGCACCGAGCACCCCAGCACGACGTGACCGAGCGCCCGGAGGCGCCGGAGCTCACCAACCCCCGCGCGGAGCGGGTGCGGTCGGTGGCCCGGCTCTCCGGGCGCTCGGCGCGTCAGCGCCAGGGCCGCTTCCTCGTCGAGGGGCACGGCCCGGTCACCGAGCTGCTCGCGGCCGCCGCCGCGCCCGCGCCCCGCGTGCGGGTGGCGGTCGAGGTGCTGTACGTCGGGCCGGAGGCGGACCCCGCCTACGCGGCGGCCGCCCGCGCCGCCCGGGTACCGGTGCGGACGGCGAGCGACGAGGTCCTCGCCGCCATGGCGGACGCCGTCACCCCGCAGCCCGTGCTGGCCGTCGCCGCGCCGGTCGACGTCGAGCTGTCGGCGGTGCTCGCCGACTCACCGCGCACCCTCGCCGTCCTCGCCCGGGTCCGCGACCCGGGCAACGCCGGCACGGTCGTCCGCGCCGCCGACGCCTCCGGCGCCGACGCCGTCGTCCTCACCACCGAGTCCGTCGACGTCCACGCGCCCAAGACCGTCCGCAGCAGCGCGGGCAGCCTCTTCCACGTGCCCGTCGTCGTCGACGTCCCCTACGCCGACGTCGTGAGGGCGTGCCGGGCCGCCGGGCTCGCGACCCTCGCGACGGCCGCGGACGCGGCGACGGACCTCGACGACCTCCTCGACGCCGCCGCGACCGGCCAGGGCCCCCTCGCGGCACCGCACGCGTGGCTGCTCGGCAACGAGGCGTGGGGGCTGCCCGAGGCCGACGCCGCGCTCGCCGACGCGCGCGTCGCCGTCCCCATCCACGGCTCGGCGGAGAGCCTCAACCTCGCGATGGCCGCGACCGTCTGCCTGTACGCGAGCGCGCGCGCCCGTCGGGCTGTGCGGCACCACGGCGGCGACACCCGGCGGCGGTCCCCGGCGGCGGGCACCTAGACTCCCGCCCCGTGCCCGCCGACCTGCCGAGCAGCCAGCCCTCCGTCCCCGACGCGCCGACGGCGGACTCCGTCGCCCACGCCGAGGCGGCCGCGCTGACGGCGTTCGCGGCGGCCGGCGACCTCGACGAGCTCAAGGCCGCGCGCCTCGCGCACGTCGGCGACCGGTCCCCGCTCGCCCTCGCGAACCGCGCCATCGGGCAGCTGCTCCCGACGGAGAAGGCCGCGGCCGGGAAGCTCGTGGGGCAGGCCCGCGGGCGGGTCCAACGCGCCCTCGCCGACCGGCAGGCGGTCCTCGAGGCGGAGCGCGACGAGCGCATCCTCCGCGAGGAAGTCGTCGACGTCACGCTGCCCACCCAGCGCGACCTCACCGGCGCCCGGCACCCGCTCACCGCCCTCATGGACCGCGTCGGCGACGTCTTCGTCGCCATGGGCTGGGAGGTCGCCGAGGGTCCCGAGGTCGAGGCCGAGTGGTACAACTTCGACGCCCTCAACATGGGCGCGGACCACCCCGCCCGCGAGATGCAGGACACGTTCTTCGTCGACCCGCCGGGCTCGCACCTCGTCCTGCGCACCCACACCTCACCGGTGCAGGCCCGCTCGCTGCTCACCCGCGGCGTCCCCGTCTACGTCGTCGTGCCCGGGCGGACGTTCCGCACCGACGAGCTCGACGCCACCCACACCCCGGTCTTCCACCAGGTCGAGGGGCTCGCGGTCGACGAGGGCCTCACGATGGCCGACCTCAAGGGCACCCTCACGCACTTCGCGCAGGCGATGTTCGGCGACGCCGTCACGACCCGGCTGCGCCCGTCGTACTTCCCGTTCACCGAGCCGAGCGCCGAGGTCGACCTCCGGTGCTTCGTGTGCGCGGCCCGCACCGGCAGCGTCGACCCGGCGTGCCGCACGTGCGGCGGCACCGGCTGGATCGAGTGGGGCGGCTGCGGCATGGTCAACCCGCGCGTCCTCACGGCCTGCGGCGTCGACCCGGACCGGTACTCGGGCTTCGCGTTCGGGATGGGCATCGAGCGCACCCTCATGTTCCGAGACGGGGTCGCGGACATGCGCGACATGGTCGAGGGCGACGTCCGCTTCGCCCGCCAGCTGGGAGGCACCCTCTGATGCGCGTTCCCCTGCAGTGGCTGCGCGAGCACGTCGCCGTCCCCGAGGACGCGACGGCGGCCGACGTCGCGGCCGACCTCGTGCGCGTCGGCCTGGAGGAGGAGGGCGTCCACGGCGGCGACGTCACGGGGCCGCTCGTCGTCGGTCGCGTCCTGTCCGTCGAGCCGGAGCCGCAGAGGAACGGCAAGACGATCAACTGGTGCCAGGTCGACGTCGGCCCGCACGGGCCCGACGACGGCTCCGGCACCCCGAGCCGCGCGCCGCGCGGCATCGTGTGCGGGGCGCACAACTTCGCCGCCGGTGACCTCGTCGTCGTCGCCCTGCCGGGCGCCGTGCTGCCCGGGCCGTTCCCCATCGCGTCCCGGCGCACGTACGGTCACGTGTCCGACGGCATGATCTGCTCCGCCCGCGAGCTCGGCCTCGGGGAGGACCACGACGGGATCATCGTCCTGCCCCGCCTGGGTCTGCCCGTGGACGTCCTCGACCGCGTCGAGCCCGGGGACGACGCCCTCGACCTCCTCGGGCTGCGCGAGGAGACCGTCGAGGTCAACGTGACCCCCGACCGCGGCTACTGCCTGTCGGTGCGCGGCGTCGCCCGCGAGTACGGCCACGCGACCGGTCTCGCGTACCGCGACCCCGTCCTCGACCTGCAGCCGCCCGAGCCCACGTCGGCGGGCTGGGAGGTGCGGCTCGCCGACGACGCACCGCTGCGGGGCCGCGCGGGCTGCGACCGGTTCGTCGCGCGCGTCGTCCGGGGCATCGACCCGACACGACCGAGTCCCTACTGGCTGCAGCGCCGGCTCCAGCTCGCCGGGATGCGCCCCATCAGCCTCGCCGTCGACGTCACGAACTACGTGATGCTCGCCCTCGGCCAGCCGCTGCACGCCTACGACGCCGCGCTGCTGTCCGGGCCCGTCGTCGTGCGACGGGCCCGACCCGGCGAGCGGCTCACGACGCTCGACGACGTCGACCGTGCCCTCGACCCGGAGGACCTCCTCATCACCGACTCGGGCGACGGCGAGGCGGGCTCGCGCGTCCTCGGTCTCGCCGGCGTCATGGGCGGTGAGGCGACGGAGGTGTCGGCGCGCACGTCCGACGTCCTCGTCGAGGCCGCCCACTTCGACCCCGTGAGCGTCGCGCGCACCGCGCGCCGGCACCGGCTGCCGAGCGAGGCGAGCCGGCGCTTCGAGCGGGGGGTCGACCCGCAGCTGGCGCCCGCGGCCGCCGAGCTCGCCGTCCGCCTGCTCGTCGCGCACGGCGGCGGGACCCCCGAGGCGGCGTGGACCGACGAGACCGCCCTCGCCGACCCGGGTCCGGTCGTCCTCGACCCCGCCTACCCGGCCCGGCTCGTCGGGGTGCCGTACACCGAGGCCGACGTCGTCGCGACGCTGGAGGAGATCGGGTGCGTCGTCACCCGCCACGGCGACCGGCTCGCGGTCGCGGCGCCGTCGTGGCGGCCCGACCTCACCGACCCCGCGGACCTCGCGGAGGAGGTGGCGCGGCTGCGGGGCTACGACGCGATCCCCGAGCGGGTCCCCACCCCGCCGCCCGGTGGCGGTCTCACCGTCACCCAGCGGGCCGTGCGCCGGGTCCGCGACCACCTCGTGAGCCGCGGTCTCGTCGAGGTCCTCTCGTACCCCTTCGTCGCGCCCGCGGCCCACGACGCCCTCGGCCTGCCGGCCGACGACGTGCGCCGCCGTGCCCTGCGCCTCGCCAACCCGCTCAACGAGGAGCAGCCGGAGCTCCGCACCGACGTCCTCACGCCGCTGCTCGACACCGTGGTCCGCAACCTCGGCAGGGGCGAGGGCGACGTCGCCGTCTTCGAGGTCGGGCTCGTCGTCCGTCCGGCACCGGACGCGCCGGCTGCGCCGGTGCCGGGTGTCGCCGGCCGTCCCGACGCCGAGGAGCTCGCGGCCCTCGACGCGGCCCTCCCGCACCAGCCGCTGCACCTCGCCGCCGTCCTCGCCGGCGCCGCCGAGCCCCCGGGCTGGCAGGGTGCGGGCCGGCCGGCGGGCTGGGCCGACGCCGTCGAGGTCGCCCGGCAGGTCGCGGGCGTCGTCGGCGCGGAGCTCGACGTGCGGCAGGCGGAGCACGCCCCCTGGCACCCCGGTCGCTGCGCCGCGCTCCTCGTCACCGGCGGGGACCGGCCGCGCGTCGTCGGGCACGCGGGGGAGCTGCACCCGCGCGTGTGCCAGGCACTCGGGCTCCCGGCGCGCACGTGCGCGGTCGAGCTCGACCTCGGCGCGGTCGTCGCTGACGGCGCCGGTCGCGTCGTCGAGGCGGTCCCGCTGTCGCGGCACCCGGTGGCGAAGGAGGACGTCGCGCTCGTCGTCGCCGCGGACGTGCCGGCGGCCGCCGTCGAGGCGGCCCTCGTCGCGGGTGCGGGCGACCTGCTCGAGCAGGTCCGCCTCTTCGACGACTACACCGGCCCCCAGGTCGGCGAGGGCCGGCGGTCGCTCGCGTACGCGCTGCGGTTCCGGGCGCCGGACCGGACGCTCACCGCCGAGGAGGTCGCCGAGGCCCGCGCCGGAGCGTTGCGCGCGGCGGAGGCGGTCGGCGCGACCCTGCGGAGCTGACCTGACCTGACCTGACCCGACCCGACGTGACCTGACCCGACCCGGCCGGTAGCGCCCGCCGCTACGGCTCGGGCACGGGCGCCGGCGTGACGCGCAGCCGTCGGGTCCGCGCCAGCACGACCGTGACGACGAGCGCGGTGCCCATGAGCGTGCTCGCGAGCACGACGACCCCCGGCCAGCCGGAGCGCGCCCACGCCGCCCCCGCGGCGGCGCCGGCGCCCGACGCGCCCGCGTAGTACGCGAGCAGGTAGAGGGACGCGGCCTGACCGGCACCGCCGACGCCGAGCGACGCCCGCGCCGTCACCCACCCGGACGCCACGCCGTGGGCGGCGAAGAAGCCGACCACCATGACGGCGGTCCCCGTGACGACGAGCCCCAGCGGGGCGGCCAGGGTGAGGAGGATCCCCCCGACGGCGACCGCGACGGCGACCGGTGCGACGGGGCGTGGCCCGACCCGGCTGCTCACCCGTCCGGCGAGCGCCGAGGCGACGCTGCCGAGGGCGTAGGTGGCGAACACGAGGCCGGCGACGCCCGTCGAGAGCCCGAACTCCGGGGACTCCAGGCGGAACGCGAGGCCGTTGAACACCGCGACGAACGCCCCCATGAGGAGGCCGCCGCATGCGAACAGCCCGACGAGGACCGGGTCGCGCAGCTGCCGCGCCAGCTGCGCGGCCACGGCCCGCGGCCGGCCCGGAGCGGGCCGGAACCGCTGCGAGGGCGGCAGCGACCACCGCACGAGCAGCGCGCACAGCAGGACGAGCACGGCGACGCCGGCGATCGCCGCGCGCCAGCCCGCCCACTCCGCGAGCGGCGCCGCGAGCAGCCGCCCCGACATGCCGCCGAGGGCGGTGCCCCCGACGTACAGACCGATGACGCCGGCCGCCGCGTCCCGGTGGACCTCCTCGCGCAGGTACGCCGTCGCCACGGCCGGCAGCCCCGCGAGGGCGAGACCCTGCAGCGTCCGCAGCGCGAGCAGCGACTCCCACGACCACGCCGCGGCGCACGCGAGGCCGAGCAGGCCCGACAGCCCGAGCGAGCCGTGGACGAGCCACGTGCGCCCGCGCGTGTCCGACAGCGGTCCCGCGACGAGCAGGCCGAGCCCGAGGGCGAGGGTGGGACCGGAGACCGACAGCGCGGCCTGCGCGGGGGTGACGCCGAATTCGGCGCTGAGCGTCGGCAGCAGCGGCTGCGTCGCCCAGACGGCGGCGAACGTCGCGACCCCGGCGAGGAACAGGGCGACGGACACCCGGCGCAGCTCCGGCGTGCCGGGCCGCAGCCCGCCCTCCGTGTCGGCCGCCACGACGGGAGGCTAATCCGGTGGAGCTCCCGTCCCCGCACCTCGTACGGTCGGCCGCGGTCGGCTGTCGGCCGGTGGTCCGACCGGGGAGGGAGGAGCCGCGTGAGCACGCTGACGTGGGACGAGCTGTTCCCCCTCCGGTCGCTGCGGCTGCGGGTCGCGGACGACCTGGAGCTGCGGGTGCCGGACGACACCGACCTCCTCGGGCTGGCGGCGGCGGCGCACGAGGGGATCCACGACCCGTCCTGGACGCCGTTCACCCAGCCGTGGGCCGACGGCAGCCCGCTCGAGCGGGCCCGCAGCGTCGTCCAGTGGCAGTGGCGCCAGCGCGGCGCAGCGGCGCCGGAGAGCTGGGTCGTGCCGTTCGCCGTCGTCCGCGACGGGCAGGTGGTGGGTCTGCAGGACCTCATGGCACGCGACTTCGCCGTGCGACGCGAGGTCGGCACCGGCTCGTGGCTCGGTCGGCGCCACCAGGGCCGGGGCACGGGCTACCGCGCGAGGCTGGCGGTCCTCTCCCTCGCGTTCGACCACCTGGGTGCGCGGACCGCGGTGACGGAGGCGTGGAAGGACAACGCCGCGAGCAACCGGGTGACGGAGAAGGTCGGCTACGCCCGGGACGGGGAGGAGGTGGCCGTCACGCGCGGGCAGCGCCGGGAGGGCTGGCGGTACCGCCTCACGGTCGAGCGCTGGCGCGCGCTCGGCCACCCGCGCGTCGAGGTCGAGGGACTCACCGCCGCCTGCCGGGCGCAGCTCGGCGTGTGACGGGCGACCCGTCGCGGGTCGGTCGCCGTGTATGGTCATGCACCATGACGTATACCGTGGCCGTGGCGGGCGCCACGGGCTACGCGGGCGGTGAGCTGCTGCGACTGCTGCTCGCGCACCCCGACCTCGAGGTCGGCGCCGTCACGGCCGCCACCAGCGCCGGGACCCGCCTCGGCGAGCACCACCCCCACCTGCCCGCGCTCGCCGACCGCGTCGTCGAGCCGACCGACCCGGCGACGCTCACCGGCCACGACGTCGTCGCCCTCGCCCTCCCGCACGGGCACTCGGCGGCCGTCGCGGAGCGGCTCGGCGCCGACGTCCTCGTCGTCGACCTCGCCGCCGACCACCGCCTCGTCGACCCCGCCGCGTGGCGAGCCTTCTACGACGGGGACCACGCCGGGTCGTGGCCGTACGCGCTGCCCGAGCTGCCCCTGGCCGGGGGCGAGCGGCAGCGGCACCGGCTGCCCGGCCTCGACGCCGGCGCGCCGCGCCGGCTCGCGGTGCCCGGCTGCTACCCGACCGCGGTGAGCCTCGCGCTGGCCCCGGGGTTCACCGAGGGGCTGCTCGAGCCCGACGACGTCGTCGTCGTCGCGGCCAGCGGGACCAGCGGCGCGGGCCGCGCGACGAAGGCGCACCTGCTCGGCAGCGAGGTGATGGGCTCCATGAGCCCGTACGGCGTCGGCGGCTCCCACCGGCACACCCCGGAGATCGAGCAGAACCTCGGCGCCGCCGCCGGCGGGACCGTGACCGTGTCCTTCACCCCCACCCTCGCGCCGATGCCCCGCGGGATCCTCGCCACGTGCACCGCCAGGGTGCGACCCGGCACGACCGCCGCGGCGGTCCGCGGCGCGTGGGAGGACGCCTACGTCGCCGAGCCGTTCGTCCACGTGCTGCCGGAGGGCCGCTGGCCCCGCACCGCCGACACCCTCGGCGCGAACACCGTCCACGTGCAGGTCGCGCTCGACGAGCGGGCGGGCCGCGTCGTCGCCGTCGCGGCCGTCGACAACCTCACGAAGGGCACGGCGGGCGCCGCCGTGCAGGGCACGAACCTCGCCCTCGGGCTCCCCGAGCCGCTCGGCCTGCCGAGCGCGGGGCTCGCCCCGTGAGCGTCACGGCGGCCCGCGGCTTCCGGGCCGGCTCCGCCACCGCGGGTCTCAAGCCGTCCGGGCGGCCGGACGTCGCCCTCGTCGTCAACGACGGCCCCCGCGACGCCGTGGCGGCCGTCTTCACGCGCAACCGTGCCCGCGCCCACCCCGTCCTGTGGAGCGAGCAGGTCGTCCGCAGCGGCAGCGCCCGCGCGCTCGCGGTGAACGCCGGCAACGCCAACTGCTACACCGGGCCGGACGGCTTCCTCGTCACCCACCGCACGGCCGAGCACGTCGCGGCGGTCCTGTCGTCGCTGTCGCCGGGCGGGCCGGAGGTCGGCGGCGGTGACGTCGTCGTGTGCTCGACGGGCATCATCGGCGTCCCCCTCGACGGCGGGCTCCTGCTCGGCGGGCTGGACGCCGCGGCGGCCTCGCTCAGCCCCGACGACGCCGCGTCGGAGGCGGCCGCCAGGGCGATCATGACGACCGACACGCGGCCCAAGGCGGCAGTGCACCGGGACCCGTCCGGCTGGACGGTCGGCGGGATCGCGAAGGGCGCCGGCATGCTCGCGCCGGCGCTCGCGACGATGCTCGTCCACCTCACGACCGACGCCGACCTCGACGCGGCGGCCCTCGACCGGGCCCTGCGAGCCGCGACCCGCGTGACCTTCGACCGGCTCGACTCCGACGGGTGCATGTCGACGAACGACACCGTCAGCCTCATGGCCTCCGGCGCCTCGGGCGTGGTCCCGGACGAGGCGGCGTTCACGGCCGCCCTCACCGACCTGTGCCGCGACCTGGGCCGCCAGCTGCTGTCCGACGCCGAGGGGGCCGAGCACGACGTCGCCATCCGCGTCGCCGGTGCCGCGAGCGAGGACGAGGCCGTCGAGGTCGGCCGGGCCGTCGCGCGCAGCGCCCTCGTCAAGACCGCGGTCTTCGGGCGCGACCCGAACTGGGGCCGCATCCTCGCCGCCGTCGGCACGACGGGCGCGGCGTTCGACCCCCTCGAGGTCGACGTCGCCGTCAACGGCGTGCTCGTGTGCCGGGCCGGCGGGCCGGGGGAGGACCGCGACCGGGTCGACCTGTCCGGGCGCGACGTCGAGATCGTCGTCGACCTCCACGCCGGCGCGAGCGACGCGACGGTGTGGACCAACGACCTCACCCACGCCTACGTCCACGAGAACTCGGCGTACACGACGTGAGCGGGGCGAGTCCCACCACCGCGACCCGTCGCGCCGAGGAGCTGGCCGCGGCCGGGGAGAAGGCCGCGGTCCTCGTCGAGGCCCTGCCGTGGCTGCGGGAGCTGCACGGGGCGCTCGTCGTCGTGAAGTACGGCGGGAACGCGATGGTCGACGACGCGCTCAAGGCCGCCTTCGCGCAGGACATCGTCTTCCTCCGGCTCGCGGGCCTCCGACCCGTCGTCGTCCACGGCGGCGGCCCGCAGATCAGCGCCGCGCTCGACCGCATGGGCATCGAGAGCGAGTTCCGCGGCGGCTACCGCGTCACGACCCCGGAGGCGATGGACGTCGTCCGCATGGTCCTCACCGGCCAGGTCGGGCGGGAGCTCGTCGGGCTCGTCAACGCCCACGGCCCGTACGCCGTGGGGATGTCGGGGGAGGACGGGGGACTCCTGCGGGCCCGTCGCCGCACCGCTCGTACGACGGCCCCCGACGGGACGGTGGAGGAGGTCGACATCGGCCTCGTCGGTGACGTCGTCGCCGTCGACCCCTCCGCCGTCACCGACCTGCTGGCGGCCGGGCGGGTCCCGGTCGTCTCGAGCGTCGCCCCCGAGGTCGACGGCGACGGGCGGCCGACCGGTCAGGTGCTCAACGTCAACGCCGACAGCGCGGCCGCGGCGCTCGCGGTCGCACTGCGGGCGCGCCGGCTCGTCGTCCTCACCGACGTCGAGGGCCTGTACGCGGCGTGGCCGGACCGCGGCAGCCTCCTGTCGGAGATCAGCGCGGCGGAGCTCGACCGGCTCATGCCGACGCTGGAGAGCGGCATGGTGCCGAAGATGGCCGGCTGCCTCGAGGCCGTGCGCGGCGGGGTGCCGCGGGCGTACGTCGTCGACGGGCGCCGCCCGCACAGCCTCCTCGTCGAGGTCTTCACCGACGCCGGCGCCGGGACCATGGTGGTGCCGTGAGGCCCGGCGCGTACGCTGCCGCCGTGCCCCCGACCGACGCGACGGAGCCGTCCGGGACGACCGGGACGACCGGGACGACCGGGACGACCGCGGTGCCCCCGGGCCGCTCGGCCCGGCTTGTCGCGGCGCTGCAGCGGCGACGCCGGCTGGCCGTCCTCGTGCCCGTCGTCGCCCTCGTGCTCGGCACCCCGCACAGCTGCCCGTTCTGCTGAGCCGGCGCACACACCCCGCCCTCCCGACCGGCTCATGCCAGGGCCAGCGCGGCCCGCTGCCGCCGACGCGAGCGGGCGTCGAGCTCGACACGGACCTCCCGTCCCACGGTCCGGGCGTCGGCCGTCCAGCCGAGCCCTGCGACGCCGGCGTCCGCCGTCCGCAGCCGCCGCAGGTGGCGCTCGTCGTGGCGGCGCGCCCGCCTCGTCCCCGGCGCCGGAGGAGGCGCCACGCGGCGGCCGCGGGTGCCGGCGGGCGGGCGAGCGGGACCGGGGCGCGGACCGAGCACCGTGCGGACGGAGCGGGGCGCCACGTGCCGACCGCGGCCGG
>NZ_JBBEOG010000011.1 GCF_037860835.1 Aquipuribacter nitratireducens
CGGGCCCGCCGGCTCGCCGAGCAGACGGCGGGCGCGGCGCCGGTGGCCGCGGACCCGGGGGCGGCGGCCGCCGCGCCGGCAGCCGGGACGGGCGTCGGCACGACCCCGAGCCCCTCACCGAGCCCGACCCCGACCTCGACGCCGACCCCGACGCCGACCCCGACTCCCACCCCGACGCCGACGCTCCCGCGCGCGCCGGAGGAGCACACCGGCCCGTGGTCCCCGCGCGCGGCGTGGGCGCGGCTGCGGGCGCGCCGTCCCGAGCGCACCGACCTCCTCGTGCTCGCCGGTCTCGTGCTCGTCGTCCTCGTCGCGGTCGTGCTCGTCGCCGCGGCGCTCGACGGGACCGACGACTCCTCCGCAGCGGTCGAGCCGACGGCGGGTGCCCCCGCGCAGCAGACCCTCGCCCTCGGGCTCGCGGGTCCGGACGGCGGGGTCGAGGCCGCGGCCCTGCTCGGTGTCGACGCCGCGAGCGTCGCCGTGCTCCTCGTGCCCCCGGACCTCCAGCTCGTCGTGGCGGACGCCGGCCCGGCCCCGCTCGACGCCGCCGTCGGGCTCGGGGCGGACGCCGTCCGCCGCGGCCTCGAGGACACCCTCGGCCTGCGCGTCGACGACGTCGCGCTCCTCACCCCCGCACAGCTCGCCGCGCTCGTCGACGGCGTCGGCGGCGTCGTCGTCGACGTCACCCGGGAGGTCGTGACCGACGAGGTCGCCGTCCCGGTCGGCGACGACCAGCGACTCGCGGGCTCCCAGGCCGTCGCCTACGCCACCGCCGACGTCGAGGGCGAGCCGCCCGAGGCCGCCCTCGCCCGCTTCTCCGCCGTGCTCCTCGCCCTGCTCGAGGTCCTGCCGTCGGACCCGGAGGACGCCGCCTCGGTGCTCGCCGCCGCCGGTGTCGTCGACGACGCGGCCGGGACGGGGTCCGCCGACGGCGCGTCGGCGCCCGCCGCCGCGGTCGACGAGGACGTCGCGCGCGTCCTCGCCGCGTCCGCGGGCCGCGCGGGCGGCGGTGCCGTCGAGGCCGTCGTGCTCCCGACGCGGGAGGTCACCGCCGGGGACGCCTCGGTCCGGAGCGTCGACCGCGACGCGCTCGCCGGCACGCTCGGCGACCGGTTCGCCGGAGCCATGCTGCCCGTCGCCGCCGTCGGCGACGTGCAGGTCGAGGTCCGCAACGGCGTCGGGACGCCCGGCCTCGTCGGCGCGGCGCGCGACCGCCTCGTCGCCGCCGGGCTGCGCTACGTCGGCGGCACCAACGCCCAGTCCTTCGACCAGACGGACAGCCTCGTCCTCGTCGCCTCGCAGGATGCCGAGGACCAGGCGCAGGGCCGAGCCGTCGTCGATGCCCTCGGCCTCGACGCGGGTGCGTTGCAGATCAACCCGCAGGAGCTGGTCGACACCGACGTCGTCGTCGTCCTCGGCGAAGACTTCGCGACCCTCGTCGACGGTGCCGGCGACGTCGAACCGTCGCCGTGACCCCGACGGCCGCCCGAACCCCCCCCACCCCGCAGGAGCACCCCATGACCGCCAGCGACCACGCCGTCGAGCTCGCGACGGCCGCGGCCGAGGCCGCCTCCGACAAGCTCGCCACCGACGTCGTCGCCCTCGACGTCAGCGGCCAGCTCGTCATCACCGACGTCTTCCTCGTCGCCTCCGCCCCCAACGACCGGCAGGTCCGCGCCATCGTCGACGCGGTCGAGGAACGGCTGCGGGACCTCGGGGCCAAGCCCGTGCGCCGGGAGGGGGAGAAGGACGGGCGGTGGGTGCTGCTCGACTACGCCGACCTCGTCGTGCACGTGCAGCACGCCGAGGAGCGCGAGTACTACGCCCTGGAGCGGCTGTGGAAGGACTGCCCCGTCGTGCCGCTGCCCGAGCACGCCCGCGGCCGGCGCGGCACCGACGCCTTCGACGACGAGAGCGGCCCGCTGGCGTGAGCGCCTCTCACGGCACGGTCGTAATCCTGTTGCGCCACGGCGAGAGCGAGTGGAACGTCACCGGCCGCTTCCAGGGCCAGCACGACACCGCCCTCAGCGAGCGCGGCCGGCAGCAGGCGCGTGACGCCGCGTCGGGCGTCGCCGCGGGCCTCGCCGGACGACGCGTCCGGCTCCTCACCAGCGACCTGACCCGGGCGGCGGACACCGCCGCCGCGATCGGGCGCGACCTCGGCGTCGACGCGGAACCGGACACGCGGCTCCGTGAGGTGGCCGCGGGAGAGTGGCAGGGCCTGCTGCAGCCGGAGATCCGGGCCCTCGACGGCGACGCGTACGACGCCTGGCGAGGGGGCGCCGACGTCCCGCTCGGCGGGGCGGAACGCCCCAGCGAGGCGGGCGCGCGGGTCGCGACGGCCCTGCTGGACCACGTCGGACGGCTCCGCGCAGCCGACGGCGGCGGGAGCGCGCCCGACGTGCTGCTCGCCGTCGGGCACGGCGCCAGCGCCCGGGCCGGTGTCGCCCACCTGCTCCAGGTGCCCGCGCTGCGGGCCTCGCTCACCCCGCTGGCCAACACCGGCTGCGCGCTCCTCGAGCACGTCGACGGCGCCACCGACGGTCCGCCCCGGTGGCGGGTGCGGGCGTGGAACGTGCCCCCCGTGGCCCTCGGTGCCGTCCTCGCGCCGGGCGGGGCGGCGCCCGTCAGCGTCGTGTGAGCGGCTGACCAGCCGTTTTCGTCGCGCGGGCGGGACGGTCTATGCTTTCGACCTCGCGGGGCTGTGGCGCAGCTGGTAGCGCACCTCCATGGCATGGAGGGGGTCAGGGGTTCGAGTCCCCTCAGCTCCACCCGCACACCGTCACGGCGGTCGACCTCGGTCGGCCGCCGTCGTCGTCCCCGCGCTAACCTCGGCCGGGTCCACCCGCAGCCACGGCGCAGGAGGCCCGTCGATGACGACGACCCGGGACGACGCACGCACGGGGCGCGACGACGCTCCCCTCGTACCGCAGGCGGTCCCGGACCGGCTCGAGTCGCTCCTGCGTGCGGTCCGCGCCGAGCGGGACGGCGCCGACGAGCTCACCGCCGCACGGCGGCACGCGCGGCGCCTCGGCGGGCACTGGCACGGCGACCACGCGACCTTCGGGTTCTGGGTCCCCGAGCTCGTCCGCCGGGGCATCGGCGCGGAGCGGGTCACGCTGGAGCTCGTCGACGTCCCCGACGTCGACCTCGCCGTCCCCGAGCAGACCGTCGCGGTCCGGGTCGCCCACGTCCCCGTCACGCTCGACGGCGAGTACGCGTGGGCGGCCGTCGCCGGCGTCCTGCCCGGTCGGCGCGAGCGCCTCGGCTCGCTCTACCAGCTCGTGTACCGGGCGACCGGGCCCGACGGCCGCGAGCGCCGCCACACCGCGGCCGACCCCCTCGCGGCGTCGCTGCCGTTCGGTGGCCTCGGGCCCGCCGAGCTCTACGACGCCGACTCCCTGCACGCCGGGCGCGGCGACGCCGCGTACTACGCCGAGCTCGCCGCGTCGCTGGAGGACGGCAGGGTGCCGCCGCCGACGAACGTCCTCCAGCTCCACGTGCCGTCCGCGACGAGCGGTGGCACCCTCGCCGACCTCGCCGAGCGGTTCCGCGCGCTCGGTGACGCGCTGCGCGCGGGGACGGACCCGGCGGACCTGCCCGCGCACCTGCAGCTGCTCGACGGCTACGACGCCCTCCAGCCGCTGCCCCTGGAACCGACGATCGAGTACGAGCTCGGGCCGCGCTTCGTCCACCGCGTCGACGACGGGCCCGAGGAGGCCGAGGAGCAGACGTGGCGGCTCGCCCGCCCCGACGTGACGAACTGGGGCTACGACATCCTCCTCCACGGCTCGGCGGCGACGAACCCGCGCCTGCTGCGCACCGGCCGCCCGGACGAGCTCGTCGACCTCGCCGTCGCCCTCCACACCCTGCCGCGCCCGATGCGGCTCGTCCTCGACGTCGTGTACGGCCACACCGACAACCAGGCCCTCGGCGTGCTCGACCCCCGCTGGTTCCGCGGCCCGAACATGTACGGCCAGGACGTCAACCAGCAGCACCCCGTCGTGCGGGCGTGCGTGCTGGAGATGCAGCGGCGCAAGGTCGACCACGGTGCCGACGGCGTGCGCGTCGACGGGGCGCAGGACTTCACGACGTGGGACGAGGTCCAGCGCGTCGTCGCCCACGACGACGACTTCCTCGAGCTCATGGCCGGGGTGCCGCAGCAGGTGTGCGGCGTCGACTACCTGCCGTGGTTCGTCTTCGAGGACGGCCGGCCGTGGCCGCGCGAGGACTGGCCGGTCGCCTCCACGTACCGGGCGGTCGTCGACCGGCAGCCGCACGCCTTCCAGTGGGGTCCCATCACGTTCGCCCACAACACGCCGGCTCTGCAGGGCTTCTGGCAGGAGCGCTGGTGGCGGGTCGAGCAGATCCTCACCACCGGCAGCCACTGGGTGTCCGGGTGCGCGAACCACGACACCGTGCGGCGCGGCACGCAGATCCCGCTCGAGGCGGCGGTCAACACCGCCCTCGGTGACTCGATGCCCCGCATCCTCGCCGAGGCCTACGACAACCCCGCCGCGTGGCTGCTGACGTACGCCGCGTTCCCCGGCGTCCCCATGGACTTCCTCAACGCGACGGCCCGCGCGCCGTGGGGGTTCGTCCGCAACACCGACGACCGGTACGGGGTGAAGGTCGTCGCGGAGGAGGGCCTGTTCGCGTGGTGGCAGCTCGACGAGGAGCGCTGGCAGCGCCTCGACGCGTTCCCGCGGCTGCGGGCGCGGGGTGTGCGCGACCTCGAGTCGCTGCGTCGGGTGCTCGCCGCCCTCGCGATCTCGGTCGAGGCCGCGGGCGACGACCTCGTCGACGCCGCCGCCCGGATGACGCTGCTGCAGGAGCAGCTCGACGTGGACGTCTCCGGCGTCGGGGCGCTCAAGGCGTTCGCCCGCGACTACATGGACGACGTCGAGGCGCTGTGCGACGTCGACGCGAGCCTGCCCGTCGCCGACCCCGTCCGGCTCGCCTTCGCCCGTCGGGTGCGAGGGCTGCGGCTGCGGCGGCCGTGGCTGCGCGACGACCTCACCGACGCCGACTCGTGGGGACGGGAGGAGTCCCAGGGCGCCCTCGTCGTGCACGTCCACCGACAGGGCCCGGACGGCGAGCGCGTGCTCCTCGTCGCGAACCTCGCGGGCACGGACGCGGAGGTCGTCCCGCTCGCGCCGGACCACGTCGGGCAGACCGGCACCGCCGGCTGGGAGGTCGCGCTCACCTCCCCGGGCCTCGTCGTCGCGGACGCCGCCCAGCCGGTGGTGCTCCGCGACGGCGCCGGTGTGGTCCTCACCCGGGCGGGCTGACCCCGCCGCCGGCTCGGCCGCGGAGCGCCCGCAGGTAGCGGTCGGTCTGCCGGCGCTGCAGGAGCAGGGTCACCGGACCACCGGCGCGGGCGAGGGCGCTCGCCGGGCGTGACTCGGCGTGCACGACCGCGCGGACGGTGCCGTCCGGGCCGAGGCTCACCCGGAAGTGCTCGACGCCGTCCTCGGGGTGCCCGGGCAGCGTCTCGTACGTGAAGCCGCGCTCCGTCGCCTCCGCGCACACCCCCACGACCCGGCAGGGTGCGACGACCCGCAGCGGCCCCAGCCGCAGGGTGAGGCGCACCGTGACGCCCGGCGCCGCCCGGGGCGCCGACGCGTCGACCGCCAGTCCGCTGTCGCGGTGGACCTGCCACGTCATGAGCCGCTGCGCGGCCCGCTCGAACGCGTCCGTGCCGTGCCCGACGAGGATGCCGCGCGTCAGCGTGCGGCGGGTCCGGTGCCGGGCCGTCGACGACGTCACGGCACCAGCGTGAGGCAGCGGACGGGAAGCCGCGCGCGTACGCGGGCGGTGTCCCGCTATCGTGGCGTCGTGCACCACCGCAGCCTCGTGCTTACCGGGCCGCGCTGAGCAGACCGCCGGACGGCGGACCAGCGCGGCGGCCCCTCCACGTGCGAGGGGCTTTTCCATGCCCGGCCCGCACCCGCCCCGACCCGGCCCGGTGCGCACGACGCAGAGCAGGAGAACCGACGTGACGCAGGACGTCCAGCAGGCCCCCCCGGCCGGCGCCGACCGCGAGGCGCGCCCCGAGCGGTGGGACCCCCACGCGATCGAGCGGCGCTGGCTGCCGGTGTGGGACGAGCAGAAGCCGTTCGCCGCCGGCCGCCCCGGCGACACCCGCCCCACCAAGTACGTGCTCGACATGTTCCCCTACCCCTCCGGCGACCTCCACATGGGTCACGCCGAGGCCTACGCCCTCGGCGACGTCATCGCCCGGTACTGGCTGCAGCGCGGCTACGACGTCCTCCACCCCATCGGCTGGGACGCCTTCGGCCTGCCGGCGGAGAACGCCGCCATCCAGCGCGGCGCCGACCCCGTGGAGTGGACGCGTCGCAACATCGAGCAGCAGAAGGCGTCGATGCGCCGCTACGCGTGCAGCTTCGACTGGGACCGGGTGCTCGCGACCAACGAGCCCGAGTACTACCGGTGGAACCAGTGGCTGTTCCTGCGCCTGCGGGAGAAGGGGCTCGCCTACCGCCGCCCCAGCCAGGTCAACTGGTGCCCGAAGGACCAGACGGTGCTCGCCAACGAGCAGGTCGTCCAGGGGCGCTGCGAGCGCTGCGGCACGCAGGTGACGAAGAAGAAGCTCACCCAGTGGTACCTGCGGATCACCGACTACGCCGAGCGGCTGCTCGACGACATGGCGCAGCTGCAGGGCAGGTGGCCCGACAAGGTCCTCTCGATGCAGCGGAACTGGATCGGCCGCTCGACGGGCGCCGACGTGCAGTTCGTCATCGAGGGGCGCGACGAGCCCGTCACGGTCTACACGACCCGGCCCGACACGCTGTACGGGGCGACGTTCTTCGTCGTCGCCGCCGACTCCGACCTCGCGGAGGAGCTCGCGGCCGAGGCCGACGAGAGCACGCGGCGGGCGTTCGCCGACTACCTCGCGCAGGTGCGGTCGACGACGGAGATCGAGCGGCTGTCGTCGGACCGGCCGAAGACCGGGGTGTTCCTCCAGCGGCACGCCGTCAACCCCGTCAACGGGGAGCGGCTGCCGATCTGGGCCGCCGACTACGTCCTGCCGGACTACGGCCACGGCGCGATCATGGCCGTGCCCGCCCACGACCAGCGCGACCTCGACTTCGCCCGGGCCTTCGGGCTGCCCGTCCGCGTCGTCGTCGACGTCCGCGACGAGCACGGCGAGCCGCTGCCGGACCCCGTCGAGAGCGGGGTCGCGACCGTGGGGGACGGCGCGCTCGTCCACTCCGGACCGCTCGACGGGCTGCGCAAGGCCGAGGCCATCACGCGGATCAGCGAGCAGCTGGCCGCCGACGGCCTGGGCGGGCCCACGACGACGTACCGGCTGCGGGACTGGCTGATCTCCCGGCAGCGGTTCTGGGGCACGCCGTTCCCGATCGTCCACTGCGAGCGCTGCGGCGAGGTCCCGGTCCCCGACGAGCAGCTGCCGGTCGTGCTGCCCCCGACCGACGGCCTCGACCTCACCCCGAAGGGACGCTCGCCACTGGCCGCCGCGACGGACTGGGTCCGCACCACGTGCCCGTCGTGCGGCGGTGAGGCGCAGCGCGACACCGACACGATGGACACCTTCGTCGACTCGTCGTGGTACTTCCTGCGCTTCCTGTCCCCGCACCTCACCGAGGCGCCGTTCGACCGCGCCGAGGCCGACCGGTGGATGCCGGTCGAGCAGTACGTCGGCGGGGTGACGCACGCGATCCTCCACCTGCTGTACGCCCGCTTCTTCACGAAGGTGCTCCACGACCTGGGGATGGTCGAGCCCGTCGAGCCGTTCACCCGGCTGCTCAACCAGGGCATGGTGCTCATGGACGGCTCGGCGATGAGCAAGTCGCGCGGCAACCTCGTGCGGTTGGGGGAGCAGCTGGACGAGCACGGCGTCGACGCCGTCCGCCTCACGATGGTGTTCGCGGGGCCGCCGGAGGACGACGTCGACTGGGCCGACGTGTCCGCGGCCGGGTCCGCGCGCTTCCTCGCCCGCGCGTGGCGGCTCGCGCAGGACGTGACGTCCGCGCCCGGCACGGACCCGACCACGGGGTCCGTCGACGTGCGCCGGGTCACGCACCGGGTCGTCGCCGACGCCGCGGAGCTCGTCGAGGGGCTGAAGTTCAACGTCGCCGTCGCGCGGACGATGGAGCTCGTCAACGCCCTCCGCAAGGCCGTCGACGACCCGGGTGTCGGGCCCGAGGACCCGGCCGTCCGGGAGGGCGTCGAGGCCGTCGCGGTCCTGCTGAGCCTCGTCGCGCCGTACACGGCGGAGGACATGTGGGCCGCGCTCGGCCACGAGCCGTGCGTCGCCCTGGCCGGCTGGCCCGCGGTCGACGACGCCCTGCTCGTCGAGGACACCGTCACGGCCGTCGTGCAGGTCCGGGGCAAGGTCCGCGACCGGCTCGAGGTGCCGAAGGACATCACCGCCGACGCCCTCGAGGCGCTCGCCCTCGCCTCCGACAAGGTGCGGGCCTCGATCGGTGACGCCGAGGTTCGCAAGGTCGTCGTCCGCCCGCCCGCGCTCGTCAACGTCGTCGTCTGACCCGGACCCGACGCGTGGTGGGGTGACGGTGTCCCGGGTCGTGCCCCGCACGGCGGTCGTCACCGACTCCACCGCGCGGCTCACCGGGCCCGGCGAGGACGGGCCCGGTGAGCCGGACGCGCCCGTCGGGGGACCGACGCTGCCGCTGGACCCGCGCGAGCTCGGCGCGCGCGTCGTCGAGCTCGACGTCCTCCTCGACGGCGAGCCGGCACCCGAGGGCGCGCTCGCGCTCGCGGACCTGCTCGCCGCCGTGTCGGGCGGGGCGCGGGCGACGACGAGCCGGCCCAGCCCCGCCGGCCTCGCGGCCGCCTACGCGGCGGCCGCCGCGGACGGTGCCTCGGCGGTCGTGTCCGTCCACCTGTCGGGGGCGCTGTCGGGGACGGTGGACGCGGCCCGGCTCGCGGCTCGGGACGCCGAGATCCCCGTCGAGGTCGTCGACACGCGGGCCGTCGGTGGGGCGCACCTGCTCGCAGTCGTCGCCGCGGCACGGCTCGCGCACACCGGCACCGACGTGCGCCGGGCCGCCGACGTCGCCCGTGCCGTGGCGGCGGGCTCCGCCACGTGGGTGTCACCGGCCGCGGCGCCGGCCGCGCCGGGCGGGGGTCGGCTCGGCGCGCTCACCGGGCGCCTCGACCGGGCGGGCCGGGCGCTCCTGGAGGTGCAGGACGGCGAGCCGCGCCCGGTCGAGCGCCTCCGCACGTCGGGGCGGGTCGTCGAGCGGCTCGCAGGGCTCGCCGTCGAGCACGTCGAGTCACTGCGGGCGGTCGCGGGCGACGGCCGGGCCGGGCTCACGGACCGGCTCCTCGCCGTGCCCGCGAGCGCGCTCGACGTCGTCGCGGGAGCCGGGCTGTCGCTGCGCCACGCGGCGGTCGTCGTCCAGCACAGCGGCGCGGCCGACCTCGCCGGCGCGGTCGCGGACCGGGTCCGCGAGCGGGCCCCCGGGGTGCTCGTCGTCGTCGCCGCGCTCGGCCCCGTCCTCGCGACCCACGTCGGGCCCGGCGCGGTCGGGGTGTCGGCGGGACCCCTGACGGGTCGTCCCCACAACCGCCGCTGACGCCGATCCGTCCACAGGAGCCCGCCGGGCGGCGCGGGTGCGCGGCGCCGCGTCCCTAGCGTCACTGCCATGACGAGGGGGCAGGACGAGGACGAGGACCCGTTCGGGCGGCTCGCCCGGCGGCTCGGTGAGCGCGGCCTCACCGCCGGGCCCTCACCCGGCGGTGGGCGTCACACCGCGACGGCGGCGTCCGACGAGCCGTCGCCTGCCCCGGCCCCGTACGCGGGCGTCGACGCGGTCGCCCCGAGACCTCGCCCGTCGTGGCGGGTCACCGGTCTCCCGCGCGGCGTCGTCGTCGCCGTCGTCGCCCTCGTGGTGGTGGTCGTCGTCCTCCTGGCCGGTCTCGTCGGGGACCGGGGCGGTGTGGTGTCCGCGGCGGCGCCGGGGAGCCCGTCGGAGGCCGGTGCCGCCGCGGTCAGCGGCGTCCCGGCGGTCACCCCGGCGGTGGGCGCGCCCTCCGGACCCGCGCCCGCCGAGGTGCCCGGCGCTCCCGCGGCTCCCGACCCGCCCGCGGTCGCGGCGGACGCGGAGGTGCTCGTCCACGTCGACGGGGCCGTCGCGGAGCCCGGCGTCGTGCGGCTGCGCACCGGGGACCGCGTGGCCGATGCCGTGGAGGCGGCCGGCGGCGTCGTCGCCGGGGCCGACACCCGGCTCGTCAACCTCGCGCGTCCGGTCGTCGACGGTGAGCTCGTGGTCGTCCCCACGGAGGGGGAGCAGCCCGTCGCGGTGCCCGGTCCGGGCGCGGTGACGGACCCGACGGCACGCACCTCGGGCCCGCCCGGGGTGCTTGACCTCAACGCGGCCGACGTCGCGGCACTCGACGCGCTCCCGGGCATCGGTCCGGTCCTCGCCGAGCGGGTCGTCGCCCACCGGGAGGAGGTGGGTCCCTTCGGCTCCGTCGACGAGCTCGCCGACGTCAGCGGCATCGGGCCGAGCGTGCTCGAGCAGGTCCGGGACCTCGTGACCGTGTGAGCGGGTCGTGAGCAGCCCGTGAGCAGGTCGTGAGCAGCGCGCCGGTGCCCACCGACGTGCGGCTCGTCCCGCCGGCCCTCGCGGCGTGGGCGGCCGCGTGGTGGGCCACCGCAAGCCCGGCGGGGTCCGCGCGCGCCGCTTCCCTCGCCCTCGCCGGGACGGCGCTCCTCGTCGTCGCCCTCACCGTGGTCGCGCCCGTGCGCCGCGCCCGCACGGCCGGGCTGCTCGTGGCACCCGTCCTCGCGGTCGCGGCGCTGCTGTGCGGTCTCGTCCACCCCGAGCAGGCCGCCCGCACCGCGGCACCCGTGCTCGCCCTCACCGACGGCAGGGCGCACCAGGTCGTGCTGCGGGTGGCGGGTGACCCGGTGCCGGTCGACGGCCCGGAGTGGGCGCCTCCACAGGTGCGGGTCCGCGCCGTCCTCACCGCCCCTGCCGGCGCCGTCCCGGGCGTGCCGGTGTCCGTCACGGGCGACGCGGCAGCGTGGTCGGCGGTGCGGTGGGGGAGCACGGTGCGCGCGACCGTGCGGGCCGACCCCGCCCCCGCAGGGGCACCGGTCGCGCTGTGGGTGACCGCGACGGACGGCCCGACCGTGCTCGCCGTCCCGGCGTGGGCGTGGCGGGCCGCGGAACGGGTCCGCGGCGGGCTCGCCACCGCCTCCGGCGCGGACGGCGTGCGGGACGGCCCGAGCCTCCTGCCAGGTCTCGTGGTGGGCGACACCAGCCAGCAGGCGGAGGGCCTCGTCGACGACATGCGGACCGCCGGCCTGAGCCACCTCACCGCCGTGTCGGGCTCGAACATCACGATCGTGTGCGGCGGGACGCTGCTGCTGTGCGTCCTCCTGGGGGCAGGCAGGCGCAGCGCGGCGGCCGCGGCGGCGCTCGCGCTCGTCGCGCTCGTGGTGGTCGCGCGCCCCGAGCCGAGCGTCCTGCGGGCCGCGGCCATGGGCGCCGTCGGGCTCCTCGGCGTCGTCGTCGGTCGACGCGGCGGTGGGCTCGCCGCCCTCGCGGTCGCGGTCCTCGTCGTCGTCGCGGCCGACCCCTGGCTGGCACGGGCGCCGGGGTTCCGCCTCAGCGTCGTCGCGACGGGCGCGCTCGTCGTCGGCGCCGGCCCCCTCGCCCGCCTGCTCGGCCGCACCGTGCCCCGCTCGGTGGCGTACGCGCTCGCCGTCCCTGCGGTCGCGCAGGTCGCCGTCACCCCGGTCCTGCTCGGCCTCGAACCGGTCGTGGCGACGTACGCCCTGCCCGCCAACGCCCTCGCCGCCCCCGCCGTGGCCCCCGCGACCGTCCTCGGCCTGCTCGCGGCCGTGCTGTCCCTCGTCCACCCGGCGGCGGCCGCCGTCGTCGCCGCGCCGGCCGCCTGGTGCGCGGGCTGGGTGGCGGGCGTGGCGCGCGTCGTCGCGGGGCTGCCCGGCGCGAGCCTGCCGTGGCCCGCGGGCGGGCCCGGGATCGCCGCCGGTGCGCTCGCCGCCACCGCGCTGCTCGCCCTCGCGGTGCTCGTGCTGCGACGCCTCCCCGACCGTCGCCCACCACGTGAGGGGTGGGCCCCCTGGCCGTGGGTCGGCGGGTCCCGTGCGCCCGCGCCCCCCACCCGCGACGGTCGCGTCCTCGGCGGCCCCGGCGGCGTTGGTGCCCGTCCCCTGCTCTGCTCGCTCGCGGCCGTGGCGGCCCTCGTCGCCGTGCTGCTCCCGGGCGCCCGCGGGTGGCCGGGGCCGGACTGGCCGGTCGTGGTGTGCGACGTCGGGCAGGGCGACGCGCTGCTCGTGCGCAGCGGACCGGGGGCGGCCGTCCTCGTCGACACGGGACCGGACGACTCGGTGACCGGCTGCCTGCGGCGGGCGGGCGTGCGGCGGCTCGACCTGCTCGTCCTCACCCACCTGCACGCCGACCACGTCGGTGGCCTCACGGCCCTCACCGGGAGCGGCACCCGGGTCGCTCGGGCGTGGGCACCGGCCACCGGGCAGCCGGCCGCCGCCGCGGCGGCCCTCGCCGACTGGGCGGCCCACCACGGCGTCCCCCTCGAGCACCCGGTCGCCGGTCGCGTCTCGGGAGCCGGCGCCGTCACCGTCGAGGTGCTCGCCCCGCGCCCGGGGGCCCCGCGCGCGGCGGGGGACTCCCAGGACGTCAACGACGCGGGCACCGTCGTGCGCCTGCACGGCCCCGACGGGCTGCGGGTCCTCGCCGTCGGCGACCTCGGCGCCGACGCCCAGCGCCGCCTCCTCGCCGCCGTGGGGCCCGAGTCGCTCGCGAGCGACGTCACGACCGTCGCCCACCACGGCTCCGCCGACCAGCTGCCCGCGCTCTACCGCGCCGCGGGCGCCGCCCTGGCCGTCGCCTCCGCCGGCCGCGACAACCCGTACGGCCACCCCGCGCCCCGCGGCCTGGCGGCGGTCCGGGACGCCGGCACCACCGTCCTCGACACCGCCGGCTCGGGCGACGTCGCCGTGCGCCTGCGCCGCGGCCCGGGGGAGGGGGTGGACGCCCGCACCCGGCGACGCCTCGCGCGCGGGCGGTGCCCCGACGGGCGTCCGGGGGGCGTGCCAGCATGAGGCGCGTGCCCCCCGCCCGACGCGCCCGCGGCCGCGCCCCCGCCCCGACGGGCCCCGGCCCGTTCGACGTCGAGCCGGCGCCCGTCGTCGTGCTCGCCGGCAGCGAGCAGGCCCTCGCCGACGCCGCGTGGCGGCGGCTGCTCGGGCTCGTCCGGGAGGCCCACCCGGACGTCGAGCGGCACGAGATCACCCCGCAGTCGTGGGCGCCGGGCGCGGTCGACGCGGCCGCGGCGCCGTCGCTGTTCGGTGGGCACCGCCTCGTCGTCCTCCACGGGCTCGAGCAGGCCGCCGGGCCCTACACCGACGAGGTGACCGCCGTCGCGACCGCGCTCGCCTCGACGCCCGACCCCGACCTCGTCCTCGTCGCCCGGCACGCCGGCGGCAACGGCGGCAAGGCGGTCCTCGCCGCGCTCGACGCCGTCCCCGGTGCCGTGCGCGTCACGTGCGCGCCCGTGCCGGGGGAGCGGGACCGGGCCGCGCTCGTCGTCGCGCGGCTGCGGGCCGCCGGGCGCCGCGCGGACCCCGACGCCGTCGACCTGCTCGTGGAGTCCGTCGGCGGGGACCTCGCCGAGCTCCTCGCCGTCACCGGGCAGCTCGCGGAGACCGTGCCGACGGGCGCGGTCGACGTCGACGCCGTCCGGGCCCTCGTCGGCGGCCGGCGGGAGGCCCGCGGCTTCGACATCGCCGACGCGTGCGTCGCCGGCCGCGCCGGTCAGGCCCTCAGCCTCCTGCGCCACGCGCTCGCCCAGCGGGTGGAGCCGGTGCTGGTCGTCGGCGCCCTCGCCTCCAAGCTGCGGGCGATGGCCCGGGTCGCCGGCGCGGGTCGCGGACCGGCGGCGGCGCTGGCCCGTGACCTGCAGATGGCGCCGTGGCAGGTGGACCGTGCCCGCCGCGACCTCGCCGGCTGGTCACCGGAGGGGCTGCGCGCGGCGCTCGTCGCCGTCGCCGACGCCGATGCCGCCGTCAAGGGCGAGGTCCCGGGGGTCGCCGCGGCCTACGCGCTGGAGCGCGCCGTCGTCGCCGTCACCGACGCACGGGAGCGGCCCACCGACCGGACCCGGGTGTCCTGACCCGCGCACACCGCGAGCGGCCGGCGCAGGTGCGCGCGGAGGGGACAGCAGAGCCCCCGCACCGTGGGTGCGGGGGCTCCGTCGTGCCGGGGCGCTGCCGTCAGAGCGAGGCGAAGCGCGTGGCGAGGGCCGACTTGCGGTTGGCGGCCTGGTTCTTGTGGATGACGCCCTTCGAGGCGGCCTTGTCGAGGCCGCGGGTGGCGCGGCGCAGCGCGGTCTCCGTCGCGGCCTTGTCGCCGGAGTCGGCGGCCTCGCGGAACTGGCGCACGAGGGTGCGGAGCTCCGACTTGACCGCCTTGTTGCGCATGCGCGCCCGCTCGTTCTGGCGGTTGCGCTTGATCTGGGACTTGATGTTCGCCACGCGTGCTCTCTCCGTGCTGCTCGGGTTCGTCGGGGCGCGCCGAGAGGCGCCGCCCGGGTCGGTGCGATCGGGCCAGGTGTCTGGGCAGGATGCACCGCCCACGACCAACCGCCGAGGATAGGCCACGGGAGGGGCTCGGTGGTAATCCGACCGCCCGCTACTAGGGTCGGCGCATGCACGAGGCCAGTCCCGGAGCCGTCCTGCCCGGCGCCGTACCCGTGCCGCCCGACGTGTTCACCGGCTACTCCGCCAAACCGACGGCGGGGCCCGCGTGGGACGAGGTCCTCGGGCCCGGCGGCGTCCGCCCGACGGCGGCTGTCGTCCACGAGGCGCTGCGGCGGATGAGCGTCGACGACCTGCGTGCCCGCTCCGACGCCCTCGCCGCCACCTTCCTCGACCGAGGGGTGACGTTCGACTACGCGGGGGAGGAGCGGCCGTTCCCCATCGACGTCGTGCCGCGCGTCCTCGCCGCGCACGAGTGGGCGCAGGTCGAGCGCGGCGTGCGCCAGCGGGTGCAGGTCCTCGAGAAGTTCCTCGCCGACGTCTACGGCCCGATGCGAGCCCTCGCCGACGGCGTCGTGCCCCGCTCCGTCGTGACGACGAGCTCCCACTTCCACCGCGAGGCGTTCGGCATCGAGCCCGCCAACGGGGTGCGCGTCCACGTCAGCGGCATCGACCTCGTCCGCGACGAGCAGGGCCGCTTCCGGGTCCTCGAGGACAACGTCCGCGTCCCGAGCGGCGTCTCGTACGTGCTGGAGAACCGCCGCGCCATGACCCAGGTCCTGCCGGACCTCTTCACCTCCACGCGGGTCCGGCCCGTCAGCGACTACCCCGAGCGGCTCCTCGCGGCGCTGCAGGCGGCCGCGCCGTCCGGCGTCGACGACCCCACCGTCGTCGTCCTCACCCCCGGCGTCTACAACAGCGCGTACTTCGAGCACGCCCTCCTCGCCCGCTCGATGGGGGTCGAGCTCGTCGAGGGCCGCGACCTCGTGTGCTCCGGCAACCGGGTCCGCATGCTCACCACCGAGGGGGAGCGGCGCGTCGACGTGATCTACCGCCGCGTCGACGACGAGTACCTCGACCCCGTCCAGTTCCGCAGCGGCTCCATGCTCGGCTGCGCGGGTCTGCTGAACGCCGCCCGCGCCGGCACCGTCACCATCGCCAACGCCGTCGGGAACGGCGTCGCCGACGACAAGCTCCTCTACACCTACCTGCCCGACCTCACCCGCTACTACCTCGGCGAGGACCCCGTCCTCGACAACGTCGACACGTGGCGCTGCGAGGAGCCGGACCACCTCGAGGAGGTCCTCGACCGCCTCGACGAGCTCGTCGTCAAGCCCGTCGACGGCTCCGGCGGCAAGGGCATCGTCATCGGTCCGCAGGCCTCCGCCACCCAGCTCGACGCCCTGCGCGAGCGGCTGCGCGCCGACCCGCGCGGGTGGATCGCGCAGCCCGTCGTCGCCCTGTCGACCGTCCCCACCCTCGTCGGCGACGAGCTCGCGCCCCGTCACGTCGACCTGCGGCCGTTCGCCGTCAACGACGGCGACGACGTGTGGGTCCTGCCCGGCGGGCTCACCCGCGTCGCGCTCGGGGAGGCGACGCTCGTCGTCAACTCCAGCCAGGGCGGCGGGTCGAAGGACACGTGGGTCGTGTCCGACCGGCTCGACCGCGCCGGCGACAGCGGTCGCGACGGGTCCGACGGGCCGTCGGAGGTCCCCGAGCGGGGCACGACAGAGCTCGAGCTCGTCCGCTCCGTCCCGCCGGACGCGGGCCCGGGCTCCGACGACCGCGCCCGCCAGCAGGAGCAGCAGCAGCAGACCCGGCAGCAGGGGAGGACCACGACGTGCTGAGCCGCATCGCGGAGTCCCTGTTCTGGATCGGCCGCTACGTCGAGCGGGCCGACGACACCGCCCGCATCGTCGACGTGCAGGTCCAGCGCATCCTCGAGGACCCGTGGCTCGACGAGGCCGAGGCGTGCGCCTCCCTGCTCGCGGTCATGGGCGCCCGCGACCTCGACGGGCCCGTCGACCGTCGCCGCCTCCTCGACGTCCTCGCCTACGACCCCACCGGACCCGGCTCGATCGCGGGCGCGCTCGCCGCGGCCCGCGAGAACGCCCGCCGCGCCCGCGAGGTCGTCTCCAGCGAGATGTGGGAGGCCCTCAACACCACGTACTACGCGATCCCCACCCGGGTGCGGGCCGCGAGCGCCCACCGCTTCGCCGGCTGGGTGCGCGAGCGCGCGGCCGTCGTCACCGGTATCGCGGACACCACGATGAGCCGCGACGCGGGCTACCAGTTCCTCGTCCTGGGACGCAGCCTCGAACGGGCCGACATGACGGCGCGGCTGCTCGCGACGACGGTCCTCGAGGGCGGCCCGTCGTGGCAGACGGTGCTCCACGGCTGCGGGGCGTACGAGGCGTTCCTGCGGACCTACCGCGGCGGGCGGCAGGGCGGTCGCTCCGACGCGCAGGCGGCGGAGTTCCTCCTGCTCGACCGGCTGTTCCCCCGCTCGGTCGTCAACGCCCTCGCGACCGCCGAGCGGTGCCTGGAGGACCTCGACCCGGACGCCGGCCGGGTCGGGTACGCCGACGACGCCCGCCGCACCCTGGCGTGGACGCGCGGGCAGCTGGAGTTCCGCTCGCCCGACGAGCTGCTCGGCGACCTGGCCGAGGAGATGCAGCGCGTCCAGCAGGCCGCCTCACGGGTTTCCGACGCCGTGAGCCGCCGCTACTTCCCCATGAGCGCCGGCGTGGCGTTCACCGCGGAGGCGATCTGACGTGACGAGCCCAGCGAGCACCCACGCCCACGGCGCGCGGCCCGCGCCGGGGGTGAGCCGGCTGCGCGTCGTCCACACGACGTCCATCGAGTACGACGCGCCCGTGCGCGCCTCGTACAACGAGGTGCGGATGACCCCCGCCACCCTGCCGGGCCAGCACGTCCTCGAGGCCCGGGTGGAGGTGTCCCCGCGCGCGGCCGCGTCCCGCTACACCGACTACTGGGGCACGCACGTCGTGGCGTTCGACACGCAGGTGCCGCACACGCGCCTCGACGTCGTCGCGACGAACCTCGTCGAGGTCGAGGTGCCGCCCGGGCGGCCCGGCGACACGACGGCGCACGTCGGCTGGGACGACCTCGCCGACCGCGCCCTGCAGGACGAGCTCGTCGAGTGGCTCGCGCCCCGGACCGCGACCCGGCCCGGTCCGGACCTGCTCGCGCAGAGCAGGGAGGTCGCCGGCGACCTCCCGCCCCACGAGGCGGCGCTCGCAGTCTGCTCGTGGCTCGGGGGGCACCTGCAGTACGTGCCGGGCGTCACCGGCGTCCACACCTCCGCGGAGGAGGCGTGGGCCGAGGGGCGCGGGGTCTGCCAGGACTTCGTCCACGTCGGGCTCGGGGCGCTGCGGGCGCTCGGCGTGCCCGCGCGGTACGTGTCCGGCTACCTGCACCCGGACCCGTCGGCGCCCCTCGGCCAGGCGGTCGTGGGGCAGAGCCACGCCTGGCTGGAGTGGTGGGCCGGCGCCTGGACCCCGTTCGACCCGACGAACGGGCGCCCCGCCGGGCTCGACCACGTCGTCGTCGCGACGGGTCGTGACTACGGCGACGTCGCCCCGCTGCGGGGGATCGTCTCCGGTGGCGGCGGGTCCCGGCTCGACGTCAGCGTCGAGATCACGCGCCTGCGCTGAGCCCCGACGCCGGTCGCGCGCCGAGCGCCGCGGCAAGCCGTGGGAAACTGCAGGGGTCCCCGACGTCCGTCCACGACGCCACGAGCAGGTAGGTCGAGTGCCCCCCATCCCCGCGAGCCCGCTGCCGGTGGCGGCCACCCCGCCGTCGCAGCTGCGCAACTTCTGCATCATCGCCCACATCGACCACGGCAAGTCGACGCTGGCCGACCGCATGCTGCAGCTGACCGGGGTCGTGGAGGCACGGCAGGCCCGCGCCCAGTACCTCGACCGGATGGACATCGAGCGCGAGCGCGGCATCACGATCAAGAGCCAGGCCGTCCGCATGCCGTGGGACGTCGCCGGCGAGGCGTTCGCCCTCAACATGATCGACACGCCGGGGCACGTCGACTTCTCCTACGAGGTGTCCCGCTCGCTCGCGGCGTGCGAGGGCGCGGTCCTCCTCGTCGACGCCGCCCAGGGCATCGAGGCGCAGACCCTCGCCAACCTCTACATGGCGATGGAGAACGACCTCGAGATCGTCCCCGTGCTCAACAAGATCGACCTGCCGGCCGCCCTGCCGGAGAAGTACGCGGAGGAGATCGGCGGCCTGGTCGGCGTCGACCCCGACCAGGTCCTGCGCGTCTCCGGCAAGACCGGCGAGGGCGTCGAGGCGCTGCTCGACCGCATCGTCGAGGTGGTCCCCGCGCCGCAGGGCGACGCCGACGCCCCCGCCCGCGCGATGATCTTCGACTCGGTGTACGACACGTACCGCGGGGTCGTGACGTACGTCCGCGTCGTCGACGGGCGGCTGTCGCCGCGCGAGCGGATCCAGATGATGTCGACCCGTGCGCAGCACGACCTCCTCGAGATCGGCGTCATCTCCCCCGAGCCGCTGCCGAGCGACGGCCTCGGGGTCGGCGAGGTCGGCTACCTCATCACCGGGGTGAAGAACGTCCGCCAGTCGAAGGTCGGCGACACCGTGACGAGCGCCGTCCACGGCGCCACGCAGGCCCTCGGCGGCTACGAGGACCCCAAGCCCATGGTGTTCTCCGGCCTCTACCCCATCGACGGCGGCGACTACCCCGACCTGCGCGACGCCCTCGACAAGCTGAAGCTCAACGACGCCGCCCTCGTCTACGAGCCGGAGACCTCCGCGGCGCTCGGCTTCGGCTTCCGCATCGGCTTCCTCGGCCTGCTCCACCTCGAGATCATCGCCGAGCGGCTGCGGCGCGAGTTCGACCTCGACCTCATCTCCACCGCGCCGAACGTCGTGTACCGCGTGCGGATGGAGGACGGCTCCGAGCAGGTCGTCATGAACCCGAGCGAGTTCCCGGCCGGCAAGATCGCGGAGATCGTCGAGCCCGTCATCAAGGCGACGATCATCGCCCCGAGCGAGTACATCGGCACGATCATGGAGCTGTGCCAGTCGCGGCGGGGCACCCTGCTCGGCATGGACTACCTGTCCGAGGACCGCGTCGAGATGCGCTACACGCTGCCGCTCGCGGAGATCGTCTTCGACTTCTTCGACGCGCTCAAGTCGCGCACGCGGGGCTACGCCTCGCTCGACTACGACCTCGCCGGCGAGCAGAGCGCCGACCTCGTCAAGGTCGACGTGCTCCTGCAGGGCGAGGTCGTCGACGCCTTCAGCTCGATCGTCCACCGCGACAAGGCGTACGCCTACGGCGTCAAGATGACGGAGCGGCTCAAGGAGCTCATCCCGCGCCAGCAGTTCGAGGTGCCGATCCAGGCGGCCATCGGCTCCCGCGTCATCGCCCGCGAGACGATCCGCGCCATCCGCAAGGACGTGCTCGCGAAGTGCTACGGCGGCGACATCAGCCGCAAGCGCAAGCTGCTGGAGAAGCAGAAGGAGGGCAAGAAGCGCATGAAGATGGTCGGGCGCGTCGAGGTGCCGCAGGAGGCGTTCATCGCGGCGCTGTCCTCCGAGGTCGGCGACAAGGCGAAGGCCGAGGCCAAGCGGTGACCGTGCCGGCACCGTGCGGGCCGGTGGAGCCGACCCGCGCCGGCGAGCAGCGCGCACGGGTCCTCGCCGTGTGCCTCGCCCCCGCGGCCACCCCGGACGGGCGCGGTGGGCTCAGCGGCATCGACAAGCGGCCGGTCGACGTCGTGCGGGTCACCGTCGACGGCGTCGTCGGCGACCGCGTGCTCGACGGGCGCCACCACGGCGGGCGGCACAAGGCCGTCTACGCCTACGCCGCCGAGGACGCGCTCCGGTGGTCCGCCGAGCTGGGCCGGGAGGTGGCGCCGGGCTGGTTCGGGGAGAACCTCCGCCTGGCCGGCGTCGACCTCGTCGGCGCGGTCATCGGGGAGCGCTGGCGCGTCGGGGACGCGGTCGAGGTGGAGGTCAGCATGCCCCGCACCCCGTGCGCCACCTTCCAGCACCACGTCGGCGAGCCGCACTGGGTGCGGCGCTTCACCGAGGCGGGCCGGGTCGGGGTCTACCTGCGTGTCCTGGTGCCCGGCGAGGTGCGGCCCGGGGACCCCGTCGAGGTGCTGCACCGGCCCAGCCACGGCGTGAGCGCCGGGCGGTGGTTCACCGAGCAGCGCCCGGACGACGCCCGTGCGCTCCTCGACGCGGAACGGACCGGGCTGGAGCTCGCCCCCGACCTCGTCGCGTACGTCGAGCGCTCCCTGCGGCACGAGGCGCAGCGCGCCGCCGCACCCCCCCTCTGACGTGCCGGGTCCCGCGCCCCAGGGCGAGCCGGCACCGCCCGACGGCAGCCTGCCGTCGCAGGTCCGCGACGGCGCCGGCACCCGACGGCTCGGGGTGTACGTCCACGTGCCGTTCTGCCGGGTGCGCTGCGGCTACTGCGACTTCACGACGTACACCGCGGAGGAGCTGGGTCCGCAGGCGGGGGCCACGCGCGCGGGGTACCCGGTCGGGGTCCGCGCCGAGCTCGACCTGGCCCGGCGCGTGCTCGACGCCGCCGGGCTGCCGCCGCGACCCGTGAGCACCGTGTTCCTCGGCGGCGGCACCCCGACGCTCCTGCCGGCCCGGGACCTCGCCGGGATGCTCGACGACGTCCGTGACCGGTTCGGTCTCGCCGACGACGCGGAGGTGACGACCGAGGCGAACCCGGACTCCGTCGACGCCGCCTGCCTGGACGCCCTCGCCGCGGCGGGGTTCACCCGGGTGTCGTTCGGCGTGCAGTCGTTCGTCCCGCACGTCCTCGCGGCGCTCGACCGCACCCACGACCCCGACCGGGTGCCGGGCGTCGTCGCGGCCGCGAAGGCGGCGGGGCTGCACGTGAGCATCGACCTCATCTACGGCGCGCCGGGGGAGACCGCCGACGACTGGGCCCGCACCCTGGAGGCCGCGGTCGCGCTGGAACCGGACCACGTGTCGGCCTACGCCCTCGTCGTCGAGCCGGGCACGCGCCTGGCGGTGCAGGTGCGCCGCGGTGAGGTCGCCCCGCCCGACGACGACGTCCTCGCCGACCGGTACGAGGCCGCCGACTCCGCCCTCACCCGGGCCGGGCTCGGCTGGTACGAGGTGAGCAACTGGGCGCGGACACCCGCGCACGCGTGCCGGCACAACCTCGGCTACTGGCGCGGCGACGACTGGTGGGGCGTCGGGCCCGGCGCCCACAGCCACGTCGGCGGGGTCCGCTGGTGGAACACCCGGCACCCTGCCGCCTGGGCCGGCGCCCTCGAGGCCGGTCGCAGCCCCGCGCAGGCGCGGGAGGTCCTCGACCCGGGCGAGCGGCACACGGAGGACGTGCTCCTGCGGAGCCGGCTCGTGGAGGGCCTGCCCGTGGACCGCCTGGCCGACACCGCCCGGCAGGAGCTCGCGCGCCTGGTCGGCGACGGCCTCCTCGACGACGCAGCCGCCCGCGCCGGCCGGGTGGTCCCGACCCTGCGCGGGCGGCTGCTGTCGGACGTCGTGGCGCGCGCCCTCACGGGCTGACGCGCCACCGCCTCACTTCACGAGGCGGAGGTTGAAGGGGTAGCGGTAGTCCTCGTGCCGGGACGCCGCGAGTGCGGCGAGGATGCCGAACACGAGCCGCAGCACGAAGCTGAGGGCCGGCAGGAAGAAGAGGATCCCGAAGGTCACCGTCACGAGGACGTACGCGACGACCTCGATGATCGTGACGGTGATGCCCCAGTTGAGGGCCTCGCGGCCCTGGTCGCGCAGGTAGGGGGAACGGTCCTTGAAGACGAGGTACGCGACCAGGCCGGGGATGAAGAACCCGATGATCACGAGGCCGTGCGCGAGGGCGGCCCACGTCCGCTCGTCCGAGTGCGTCATCTGCGCCTGCTGGCCGTACTGCTGCTGGCCCGGCGGGGGACCGTACTGCGGCTGGCCGGACGGGCCCGGGGGCGGGCCGGGCGGCGGGCCGTACGGGCCGGACTGCGGGCCCGGCTGCTGACCCGGCTGCTGGCCGGGCGGGGGGCCGTAGGGGCCGGGCCGCTGGCCGTCGCCGGGTCGGCCGGGGTCGGCCGGCTGGTTCGGGTCGCTCATCGGTGGTCCTCCATGATCGCGGGGTGCTGCAGACGGTAGTCCTCGAGGCAGGAGGACGGGACCGGCTCGCCGATACGGGCGCGGGTCACGTCGCTCACCGGGCCAGCCGCAGCGTCAGCGGGTACCGGTACCACTCGCCGCGGGAGGCGGCGACGGCCGCGACCACGGTGAGGACGACCGCGAGGACGAGCACCGCGACGAGGGCGAGCACGAGAGCCGGTGCGAGCACGCCGAACGTCACGAGCGTCGCGACGCCGCCGACGACACCGACGCCGAGCAGCCACAGCATCACCGTCACCTGGAAGTTGAGGGCCTCCGCGGTGTGGTGGCGCACGAACGGCCCGCGGTCCTTGAGCACGAGCCACAGCACGAGCGGCCCGAGGAACGGCAGCCCGACGACCGAGCCGGCCAGCCACGACAGGTGGCCGAGGGTCGACCACGTCGTCTCGTCGGAGGGGGTCATGGGGGCGGGGCCGCGGCCGCCCGGGTAGCCGCCCGCCGCGGGCGCGGGGGCAGCGGGGAGGGGTGCGGCGGGTGTCTCTGTCATGACGACGACGCTAGGAGCCACCGACGCGCGGGTCTGTGGGGCTGCCTGCAGAATCGGGCCTCGTGCGGCCCGGACGGCGGGCCACCGGAGGACAGGAGCAGGCAGTGGTCGTCGCGGTCACGGGTGGCAGCGGGAAGCTCGGCCGGGCGGTGGTCGCGGACCTCGTCGCGCACGGGGAGGACGTCGTCGTCCTCGACCGGGTGGTCCCGGCCCTGCCGACCGCGGGACCGGGCAGCGCGGTCGCGGTGCGGACCGACCTCACCGACTACGGCCAGGTCCTCGGTGCCCTCGCGGGCGTCGACGAGCGCCACGACGGGGTCGACGCCGTCGTCCACCTCGCGGCGGTGCCGGCGCCCGGCCTCGTCCCGAACGCCGCGCTCTTCACCAACAACGTGCCGAGCACCTTCCACGTGTTCGAGGCGGCGCGCACCCTCGGCGTCCGCCGGGTCGTGTGGGCGAGCAGCGAGACCGTCCTCGGGCTGCCGTTCGACACCCCGCCGCCGTACGCGCCCGTCGACGAGGCGTACGCGCCGCGCCCGGAGAGCACGTACAGCCTCGGCAAGGTGCTGGAGGAGGAGCTCGCCCGCCAGCACGCCCGCTGGCGGTCGGACGCGACGTTCGTCGGGCTCCGCTTCTCCAACGTCATGGACGTGGCGGACTACGCCGGCTTCGAGGCCTGGCAGGACGACCCGAGCGTCCGCCGCTGGAACCTGTGGGGCTACATCGACGCGCGCGACGGTGCGCAGGCGACCCGGCGCGCCCTCACCGCCGACGTCGACGGGGCTGCTGTCGCCATCGTCGCGAACGCCGACACGGTCATGCGGCGGTCCTCGGCCGAGCTGATGGCGGCGGAGTTCCCGGGCGTCGAGGTCCGCGGTGACCTCGGCGAGCACGAGACGCTGCTGTCGATCGGCACGGCCCGACGCCTGCTGGGCTACGACCCGCAGCACTCGTGGCGCGACCACGTCGGTGCAGGGGCGGAGGAGGACGTCCCCGCAGCCGGCCACTCCTGAGCGCCGGTCCCCGCACGGCGCCGGGGTTACGATTGGCACTCGCCCGCCGACAGTGCCAAGCGCTGCCACGCGCAGTGCCACACCACGACCAGGGAGGTGTCTCCGTGGCCGACGACCGCCGTCTGGAGGTCCTCCGCGCCATCGTCGAGGACTTCGTCACGACCCGGGAGCCCGTCGGCTCCAAGGCCCTCGTCGAACGGCACCGCCTCGGGGTGAGCCCCGCGACCATCCGCAACGACATGGCGGTGCTCGAGGAGCAGGGCTACATCGCCCAGCCGCACACGAGCGCCGGACGGGTGCCGACCGACAAGGGCTACCGCCTCTTCGTCGACCGGCTGTCCGAGGTCAGGCCCATGAGCCCGCCCGAGCGGCGCGCCATCCAGGTCTTCCTCGAGGGCGCGGTCGGGCTCGACGACGTCGTGGACCGGACCGTCCGGCTCCTCAGCCAGATCACCCGGCAGACCGCCGTCGTGCAGTACCCGTCGGTGTCGCTCGCGACGGTCCGGCACGTCGACCTCGTCCCGTTGCCGCCGGACCGGGTCCTCATCGTCCTCATCCTCTCGAGCGGTCGCGTCGAGCAGCGGCTCGTCGACCTCCCCCCGGCGGCCGGGACGGGTGCTCCCGGTGAGCCCACGGGCCTCGAGGAGCTGCGGGGCCGCGTCAACGCCGCGGTCGTCGGGCTCCGGCTCGCAGCCGCGGCCGTCGCCGTCCGGGACGTCCCCGACACCCTCTCCCAGGCGCCCGGGGCGGTGCGCGACACCGGTCGCGCCGTCGCCGAGGCCCTCGCGCAGGCGCTGGTGGAGGAGCGCGAGGAGCGCATCGTCGTCGCCGGCACGAGCCACCTCGTCCGGCGCGGCACGGAGTTCCCCGGCGAGCTGTCCGCCGTGCTCGAGGCGCTGGAGGAGCAGGTGGTGCTCCTGCGCCTGCTCCACGACATGGCCGAGGAGCAGGCCGACGTCGCCGTCCGCATCGGCCGGGAGACCGCGCACGAGAGCCTCGCCCAGACGGCCGTCGTCAGCAGCGGCTACGGCAGCGGGGCGGTCGTGGCTCGACTCGGCGTGCTCGGTCCTACCCGCATGGACTACCCCACGACAATCGCCGCGGTGCGTGCGGTGGCCCGCTACGCCTCGCGCGCGCTCGACCAGTGAGCGCGCGCCGCGGTACCCGATCGACCGACGAAGGGCTCACGTGAGCGACCACTACCAGACCCTCGGGGTGTCGAGGGACGCCTCCGCGGACGAGATCAAGAAGGCGTACCGCCGTCTCGCGCGCGAGCTGCACCCGGATGTCAACCCCGGGCCCGGCGCCGAGGACCGCTTCAAGGAGGTCTCCCGCGCCTACGAGGTGCTGAGCAGCCCCGAGAAGCGCGCCGCCTACGACGCCGGCGGTGACACACCGTTCGGCGGCCAGGGCGCGGGCTTCGGGTTCTCCGACATCTTCGAGACGTTCTTCGGCGGGGCCGGCGCCGCGGCGCAGCGCGGCCCCGCGAGCCGCACGCAGCGCGGCCAGGACGCTCTCGTCCGCCTCGAGATCGACCTCGAGGAGGCCGTCTTCGGCGGGACGCGGGAGATCCGCGTCGAGTCCGCCGACGTCTGCACGCGCTGTCAGGGCACGTGCTGCGAGCCCGGCACCAGCCCGGAGAGCTGCGACGTGTGCGGCGGCCGCGGGCAGGTGCAGCGGGTCGCGCGCTCGTTCCTGGGCCAGGTCATGACCACCAGCCCGTGCCCGCGTTGCGGTGGCTACGGCACCGTGCTGCCCGCCCCGTGCCACGAGTGCTCCGGCGAGGGCCGCGTCCGCACCCGCAAGACCCTCACCATCAAGGTCCCGCCGGGCGTCGACACCGGCACCCGCATCCAGCTCGCCGGCCAGGGCGAGGTCGGCACGGGCGGCGGACCGGCCGGCGACCTGTACGTCGAGGTGCAGGAGCGGCGCCACCCGCGCCTGCGTCGCGAGGGCGACGATCTCCACACCGTCCTCGAGGTGCCGATGACGGCGGCCGCGCTCGGCGCGACGATGGCGGTGCCGACCCTCGACGGGGACCGGCACGTCGAGCTGCCCGCCGGCACCCAGCACGGTGAGACGTTCACCCTCGACGGCCTCGGTGCCACGCACCTGCGCCGGCCCGGCCGCGGTGACCTCCACGTCCACGTCGACGTCCAGGTGCCGACGCGGCTCGACGACGAGCAGCGCGACCTGCTGCGCCGTCTCGCCGAGCTGCGTGGGGAGGAGCGGCCGTCGGGTCGCACGACGAACGGCGCCCCCCAGGGCCTGTTCGGGCGCCTGCGGGACCGACTCGTCAACGGCTGAGCGGACGCCGTCGTGCGTGCCGTCGTCGTGGAGTCCTTCGGTGTGCAGCCGGTCGTCCGGGACGTCGACGCCCCGGCGCCCCCGCCCGGTGGGGTCGTCGTCGCCGTCGAGGCGACGGGGCTGTGCCGCAGCGACTGGCACGCGTGGGCGGGCCACGACCCGGACGTCGTCCTGCCGCACGTCCCCGGGCACGAGCTGGCCGGCACGGTCGCGGCCGTCGGCGACGGCGTCGACGGTGTCGCGGTGGGGGACCGGGTCACCGCGCCGTTCGTCCTCGCGTGCGGGTCGTGCGCGCCGTGCCGGGCGGGGGAGCAGCAGGTGTGCGCCCGGCAGGAGCAGCCCGGCTTCACGTACTGGGGCTCCTTCGCCGAGCGGGTCGCCGTGCCCCGCGCAGCGGTCAACCTCGTGCGGCTGCCCGACGACGTGAGCACCGACGCGGCCGCGCTGCTCGGCTGCCGGTACGCGACGGCGTTCCGGACCCTCGTCCACGTCGCCCGGCTGCAGGCGGGGGAGACCCTCGCCGTCCACGGCTGCGGCGGGGTCGGGCTCGCTGCGGTGCAGGTCGCCGTCGCCGGCGGCGCGCGGGTCGTCGCCGTCGACCCCTCGCCCGCCGCCCGCGACCTCGCGCGCTCCCTCGGGGCGGAGCGCACCGTCGACCCCACGGGCCTCGCGTGGACCGAGGTGGCGAGCGCGGTCCGCGACAGCGCCGGCGGGCCGGTCGACGTCTCCGTCGACGCCCTCGGCAGCGAGGCGACGTGCGCGGCGTCCCTCGCGGGACTGCGCCCGCGCGGCCGGCACGTCCAGGTCGGGCTGCTCCCGGCGGTGCTCGGCGACCCGGCCGTCCCGCTGCGCCTCGTAGTCGGCGGCGAGCTGCAGCTGCTCGGCAGCCACGGCATGCCCGCCCACGCCTACCCCGGGCTGCTCGCCCTGGTGGCCGCCGGGCGCCTCGACCCGGAACGCGCGGTGACGCGGACGGTCGACCTCGACGGCGCCGCGGCGGCGCTCGCAGCGATGGGCGACGCGCCCGGGTCGGGCGTGACGCTCGTGCGGCCCTGAGCGGGCCGCACGAGCGGCCTCAGCGCCTCACACGACCTCGACGGTCGTCGTGTCCTCCCACACCACCGGCACGCCCTCGTCCGGTCCGGCGGCGCTCCCCTCGAACACCCGGATCGTGTAGGTCCCGGGCTCGAGGTCGAGGTCGAAGGAGAACGGGCCGTACTCGCCGTTGGCGCCCGCCATCGTGAAGCCGCTGTCGACGACGGCGTCACCGCCGACGAGCACCTCCCACTGGACGTTCGCCTCGAACGCCGTCGCGGTGCCCGACACGGTGAGCGTGCCGGCCGGCACGCGCTGGCCGTCGTAGGGGTCGAGGACCCAGCCGCCGGCGAGGTCGTCGGTGGCGGGCTCGAGCGGCTCATCGAGGACGAGCGCGCCCCACACCTCAGCGCCCGGCTCACCGTCGACGAGGACGGCGACCGGTGCCTCGCCACCGTTCGACACCACTGTCCGCACGAGCGCGGCGACGGCGAGCCGGGCGACGTCGGTCCCGAGGGACCCGTCGAACGCCTCCGCGGGCACGTCGACCGTCGTGCCGTCCGGCTCGAGGGTCACGCCGAGGACCGCGTCGCCGGGGCCGGGAGTGCCGGCCGCCCACGGGTTCGCGTGGTCGGAGTCGAGCGCCGGCGTCGACAGCAGGTCGTCGAGCGCCGCGCGGACCTGCGCGGTGGTGGCCTCGGGGGTGTCGCCGGCGGGCACGTCCGCGAAGGCGCGTTCGGGGACGAGCACGAACCGGACCCCGTCGAGGGACTCCTGCTCCCGCTGGTGCCACACGACGAGCGGCGTGCCCTCGCCCGCACCGGTCGTCGCCGTCGGCTCCTCGCTGGGCGTCGGCGTCGCCGACCCGCTGCCGGTCGGCTCGGTGCTCGGCTCCGGCGAGGGGGTCGGCTCGGCGCTCGGGGCCGCGGTCGGGGTCGCCGACGGCTCGGGCTCGACGACGCCGCCCGGCTCGCCGCCGCGGCCGACGAGCAGCCAGACGACGAGGACGACGACGAAGACGGCCACGGCCACGGCGGCGATGACGCCGACGGGGCGTCGGCGGAGGGCGGTGTCGGCGGGCCTCGTGCTCATGGTGTCGATCCTCCTCGCTCGTGCCGTCGGCGCTCAGCCGACGACGGTGATGTCGGTCGTGCTCTCCCACAGGACCGGCGCACCCTCGTCCCCGGACATCGACTCCGTGAACACGCGCACCGTGTACTCGCCGGGACCCAGGTCGGTCGTGAAGGAGAACGGGCCGTACTCCCCGTTGGCGCCGGCCTGGGTGAACCCGCTGTCGACGACGGCGCCGGTGCCCTCGCGCACCTGCCACGACACCGTCCCCTCGAACGCCGTGGCGGTCCCGGACACGCGGACGGTGCCGGCCGGCAGCCGCTGCCCCTGCCAGGGGTCGAGCACCCAGCCACCGGCGAGCAGGCCGGTCTCCGGGGCCACCGGCGCGTCGAGCAGGACGGCGCCCCACAGCTCGGCGGGGCCGCCGTCGACGAGCACCGTGACGGGCGCCGTCCCGCCGTTGGAGACGACGGTCCGCACGAGCTCCTGGACGGCGGTCGCGGTCCCGAACGAGCCGAGGGGTGCCCCGGTCGCGGCCCGCGGCACGTCGACCGTCGTGCCGTCCTCCCCGAGGGAGACGCCGATCTCGCCCGAGCCGTCCCACGGTGCGGCCACGCCGTCGTCCTCCCACCACCAGCCGGACACGTGGTCCGGGTCGGCGGGAGGGCCGCTCAGGAGCGCGCGGAGGGCGGCAGCGACCCTCGCCTCGGTGCTGCCGTCGCCGGTGTCGACCGTGCGGCGCTCGGGCACGACCCGCAGCTCGGCTCCGGACGCCTCCGGGCGGGAGACCCAGACGAGCACCTGCTGCGGGTCGGACGGTGCGGGACCGGTCGGGTCCGCCGTGGGTGCGACGTCGTCCGTCGTGGAGACGGCCGTGGGGCCCGCGGCGGTCGGCGCGGTCGACGGCCGCGAGACGGACGTCGTCGGGGCCGGTGTGGTCGGGGCCGACGAGGTGGCGACCGGTCCGGTCGTCGTCTGCGACGGGCTGGCCGCGACGACGGGGTCGTCCGCCGTCGGCACCTGCACGGCGACGGCCGTGGCGGCGACGAGGACCCCGACGGCCGCTGCGATCCCGACGGCCGCGGGCCAGCGGCGCGCCGGGGCCGCGGCCAGGAGGTCCGCGACGCGCGGCGGTGCGCCGGCGTCGACCGCGTCGGCACGCTCGGCGAGGTGACGGCGCAGGGCCGCCTCCGTCGCGTCGTCGGGCCGGCCGTGGCCCCGGCGCTCGTCGCGCTCACGCATCGTGCTCCTCCTCCAGGGCCGCGCGGACGGCGGCGAGGCCGCGCGAGGCGTGGGTCTTCACCGCGCCCCGCGAGACGTGCAGCGTGCGGGCGATGTCGGCCTCGCTCAGGTCGAGCCAGTAGCGCAGGACGAGGACCTCCCGCTGCCGGTCGGGCAGGCGCCGCAGCACGCGGGCGAGGCGGTCGTGCTCCGCTCCGGCGGCGGCGTGGTCGTCGGGGGAGGGCAGCGCGGCCAGCGCGTCCTCGTCGTCGCGCACCACCCCCAGGTGGCGGCGCTCGACGGCGCGGTGGCGGTGGACGTCGCGGCAGCCGTTGACGACGCTGCGGCGCAGGTAGCCGCCGCCACGCTCCTGCGCGGCGAGCCGCCACCACGCCCGGTGCAGGCCGAGCAGGGCGTCCTGGACGACCTCCTCGGCGCGTCGTGCGTCGCCGTCGAGCAGGAGCGTCGCGAGGCGCACCATCGGGGCCCACTCCCGGTCGACGAGGACCTGGAACGCGTCCTCCTCCGCGGTCGGCGCGAGCCGGTCGCGGGCGCGCGCGGACCGCAGGGGGTCGGGCGTGCCCTGGACCATCGGTCCCCTCGGCTCGGCGACGGCGGGTGCGCTCACACTCCTCCCACGGCGCACCCGCCCTGCGGGTTGACACGCCGCGGGTGACGAAACGGTCCCGGTCGCTACGGTCGGTCCATGACGGACGACACGAGCGGCGGCACGAGCGAGGGCGCGGGCGACCGGGACTGCATCTTCTGCCGGATCGCGGCGGGGGACGTGCCGGCCGACGTCGTCCACTCCGACGACGACGTCGTCGCCTTCCGGGACACCGCGCCGAAGGCCGATGTCCACGTGCTCGTGGTGCCGCGGGCGCACGTCCGCGACGTCACCGACCTCGTCGACGACCCCGCCCTGCTGGCGGCGGTCGTCCGCACCGCCGGGGAGGTGGCGCAGGACTTCGCCGACGGCGACTTCAGGCTCGTGTTCAACACCGGCCCGGGCGCGGGTCAGACCGTCTTCCACGCGCACGCCCACGTGCTCGCCGGTGGCGGCGCGGCGGCCACCGGGCTCTGAGCGAGGCGCGACCGCCCCGCGGGGCTACCCTGGAGCATCCCCGACAGGAAGGACCAGGGCCCCCCGCCCATGGCAGACACCACCGGCGCGCGCGCCGAGGACCTCACCCCCGACCAGCCCGCCGACGGCCCGACGAGCGCGGGCCCCTCCGCCCGCGGCGGCGTCACCCGCACGTACGTCGTCCCGCACGGCACGGAGACCGTCGCCCTGCTGGGAGCCCACGACGAGCACCTGCGCACCCTCGAGCGGGGCCTGCCCCGCGTCGACGTCCTCGCCCGCGGCAACGAGGTCACCGTCACCGGTCCCGCCGTCGACGTCGCCCTCGCGCTGCGGCTGCTCGAGGAGATGGGCGCGGTCCTCGCCGGCGGCCAGCAGCTGACCGCCGACGCCGTCGAGCGATCCCTGTCGATCCTCCGGGACAGCGACTCCGGCATCCGCCCCGCGCAGGTGCTGACCGCCAACATCCTGTCGAACCGCGGGCGGACCATCCGGCCCAAGACGCTCAACCAGAAGCGCTACGTCGACGCCATCGACACCAACACGGTCGTGTTCGGCATCGGTCCCGCGGGCACCGGCAAGACGTACCTCGCGATGGCGAAGGCCGTGCAGGCGCTGCAGGCGAAGCTCGTCAACCGGATCATCCTCACCCGCCCCGCCGTCGAGGCGGGCGAGCGGCTCGGCTTCCTGCCCGGCACGCTCACGGACAAGATCGACCCGTACCTGCGCCCGTTGTACGACGCGCTGCACGACATGGTCGACCCGGACTCGATCCCGCGGCTCATCACCGCCGGCACCATCGAGGTCGCGCCCTTGGCGTACATGCGTGGCCGGGCCCAGCCCACCGACGCGAAGGTCATGACTCCGACCGGCTACCAGCAGATCGGGCGGCTGCGCGTCGGGGACCTCGTCGTCGGCTCCGACGGCCACCCCACGCCCGTGCTCGGCGTCTACCCGCAGGGTGAGCGACCCGTCTACCGCGTCACGACGCAGGACGGCGCGTCCACCCTGGCGTGCGGGGAGCACCTGTGGCACGTGCGGACGCACTCCGACAAGCGGCGCGGGAAGCACCGCGTGGTCCGCACCGACGAGATGATCGGCCGGTTGCGTGCCGCGCGCGCCCACCGTTTCGAGCTGCCGGTCGTCGCGCCGGTCCAGATGGAGGAGCGGGAGGTGCCGCTCGACCCGTACGCTCTCGGGCTCCTGCTCGGCGACGGCTGCCTCACGACCGCGACGACCCCGAGCTTCAGCACCGCCGACCCCGAGCTCGCCGAGGCACTCGACGCAGCCCTCCCCGGCATCACGGTCACCCGCAAGAAGGGCGGTCGCGCCTACGACTACACCCTGCGGCGCACCGACGGCACCCGTGGCGGTCTGCGGACGGTGAACCCCGTGACAGAGGTCCTGCGCGACGTCGGCCTCGCCGGGACCCGGTCCGCCACGAAGTTCGTCCCCGTCGCGTACCTCACGAACAGCGTCGACGTCCGGCTCGCGCTCCTCCAGGGTCTGCTCGACACCGACGGTGGGCCGGTGCGCCAGCGTGGGCGGACGTGCCGGGTCCAGTACGCGACGACGTCGGACCGGCTGCGGGACGACGTCATCCACCTCGTCCGCTCGCTTGGTGGTGTGGCCTACGCGCGGACGCGCCGCGCCGCCGGTCGGCGCCCCGGGCTCGCCGGCGGGCGGCCCGTCGGGTACCGACACGACGCGCACGTCCTCGACATCCGGCTCCCCGCCGGCCTCCAGCCCTTCCGGCTGACCCGCAAGCGGGACGCGTACGACGCCGACACCGGTGGCCGGCCGATGCGCTTCGTCCACTCCATCGAGCCCGCCGGCGTCCGCGACACCGTGTGCATCCAGGTGGCGGCGCCCGACTCGCTGTACGTGACCGACGACCACGTCGTCACGCACAACACCCTCAACGACTCCTTCATCATCCTCGACGAGGCGCAGAACACCTCGCCGGAGCAGATGAAGATGTTCCTCACCCGCCTCGGGTTCGGCTCGAAGATGGTCGTGACCGGCGACATCACGCAGGTCGACCTGCCGAGCGGGACGTCCTCGGGGCTCCGCGTCGTCCGCGACATCCTCACCGGCGTCGAGGACATCCACTTCAGCTACCTCGAGAAGACGGACGTCGTCCGCCACCGCCTCATCGGCGACATCGTCGCCGCCTACGACCGCTTCGACGACGCGCAGCAGGGTGGCGGGGCACCCCGCCACGACCGGCGCGAGCAACGGCGGAGACGCCCGTGATCGACGTCCTCAACGAGTCCGGGACCACCGTGCCCGGGCTGGAGGAGCACGAGCTCGGGGAGTGCGTCCGCTTCGTCCTCGACGCCATGCACGTCCACCCGCAGGCGGAGGTCACGGTCGCCCTCGTCGACGAGGCCGCCATCGCGGCGCTCCACGAACGGTGGATGGACCTGCCCGGGCCCACCGACGTCATGAGCTTCCCCATGGACGAGCTGCGCCCGGGCCGGGAGGATGCCCCGTCCGGTCCCGGCCAGGTCGGCGACGTCGTCCTCTGCCCGCAGGTCGCGGCCCGGCAGGCCGAGACGGCCGGGCACCCCGTCGCGGAGGAGGTCCTCCTCCTCACCGTCCACGGCACGCTGCACCTGCTCGGCTACGACCACGCCGAGCCCGACGAGGAGCGCGAGATGTTCGACCTGCAGCGCCGCCTGCTGCTGGCGTTCCTCGCCCGGCCGGGGCGGACGGGCGGGGGTGCGTCCGCGTGAGCGCGGCCCTCGCCGACACCGTCACCATGCTCGCCGTCGGGGTCGGGCTCGTCCTGCTCGCCGCCTACGCGAGCGCCGTCGAGTCCTCCTTCGCCCGGGTGACGCGCGGGCGCGCCACCGACCTGCGTCAGGCGGGCCGTCGCGGCGCCGACCGGCTCGAGCGGCTGCTGCAGGACACCCCGGCGGCGGTCAACACCGCAACCTTCGTCCGGGTCGGCCTGGAGACGGCGGCGGTCGCCGCGTTCGTCGTCGCGCTCACGCGGCTCGTGCCCGACTGGGCCGCGGTCGTGCTCGGGGGCACCGTCGTGGCCGCCGTCATCTTCGCCCTCGTCGGCGCCGCCGGCCGCACGGTCGGTCAGCAGCACCCGGACGGTGTCGCCCTCTCCGGCGCGGGTCTCGTCTCCCGCACCCAGCTCGTCGCGGGTCCGGTCGTGCGCGGTCTCGTGGCGCTCGCCAACGGCGTCGTGCCCGGCAAGGGTCTCGCGTCCGGGCCGTTCGCCACCGAGGCGGAGCTCCTCGAGTTCGTCGAGCGGGCCGAGGCGGACGCCGTCATCGAGCCCGGCGAGAGCCTCATGCTCCAGCGCGTCGTCCACCTCGGCGACACGGTCGCCCGCGAGGTGATGGTGCCCCGGCCCGACATGGTGACGCTGGACGCGGGCACCGACCTCCCGACGGCGCTCGGGCTCCACCTGCGGTCCGGCTTCAGCCGGGTGCCGGTCGTCGGGCGCACGTCCGACGACGTCGTCGGCGTCTCCTACGTCAAGGACGTCGCCGCCCGGCTCCACGAGAACCCGCCGTCCCCGGACGGGCCGACGGTCGTCGCCGACGACGTCATGCGCGCCGCTGTGTTCGTGCCGGAGAGCAAGCCCGCCGACGACCTCCTCCGCGAGATGCAGGCGGGCAGCGTCCACCTCGCCGTCGTCATCGACGAGTACGGCGGCGTCGCCGGTCTCGTGACGATCGAGGACCTGCTCGAGGAGATCGTCGGGCAGATCTCCGACGAGTACGACGACGAGGAACCGGAGACGGAGGTCCTCGGCGAGGACCGGTGGCGCCTCAGCGCGCGCACCCACCTCATGGCGCTGTCGGAGATCACCGACCGCGACGTCGAGGACGACGACGTCGACACGGTCGCGGGGCTCCTCACCAAGCACCTCGGTCGGGTGCCCATCCGCGGCAGCAGCGTCGAGGTCGACGGACTGCGGATCACCGCCGACCGGCGGGGACGGCGCAACCGTCTCCTCACCGTCGTCGTCGACCGCCTGCCCGAGCCGGAGCCGGAGGAGGAGCGGGAGGAGCGCCGCGAGCGCGCCCGCGAGGAGCGGGAGGAACGCCGCGACCGCGCCCGCGAGGACAGGGACGAGCGCCGGGACGAGCGCCAGTCCGTCCGTGCGTCGGCCGGCTCGGGCGAGGACGAGCGGAGCGGGGACCGGTGAGCGGACCCGGCCCGGAGGACGCCAAGCTGCTCGTCCTCGCGCGGTCCGCCGCCGCGCGCGCGGGCGGCGCCGGCGCGGCCGTCCGGGACGACATCGGCCGCACGTACCTCGCCGGCGCCGTCGACGTCCCCGGTCTCCGGCTCACCGCCCTGCAGGCCGCCGCCGCGCAGGCCGTCGGGAGCGGCGTCCACCGCCTCGAGGCCGTCGCGATCGTCGACGCCGGCGCCACCGCGCGTGCCGCGCTCTCCCCGGCCGAGGAGGAGCTCCTCGAGCACCTCGGCGGACCGGCCGTGGTGCGCCCGTGAGCGCCCCGCCCGCCGACGGCTACCGCTCGGGGTTCGCCTGCCTCGTCGGACGGCCGAACGTCGGCAAGTCGACCCTGCTCAACGCCCTCGTGGGGGAGAAGGTCGCCATCACGAGCGCGAAGCCCCAGACGACGCGCCGGGCGATCCGCGGGGTCCTGCGGCGCGAGCTGCCCGACGGCACCCCCGCCGAGCTCGTGCTCGTCGACACCCCGGGCGTGCACCGTCCGCGCACCCTGCTCGGCGAGCGGCTCAACGACCTCGTGCGCGACAGCCTCGCCGAGGTCGACGTCGTCGCGCTGTGCCTGCCCGCCGACGGGGCGGTCGGGCCCGGTGACCGGCGCCTCGCCGAGCAGGTCGCGGACGCCGTGGGCGGGCGGTCGCGACCGCGGGTCGTCGTCGCCGTCACCCGCACCGACCTCGGTCGCGGCGACGACGTCCCCGAGCGGCTCCTGCAGGCCCAGCGCCTCGCGGCGGAGGTGGGGCTCGACGTCGCCGACTTCGTCCCCACGTCCGGCACGCGTGGCGACGGGGTCAGCGCCCTCGCCGACGTCCTCGTCGGGCACCTGCCCGAGGGCCCGCCGCTGTTCCCCGAGGACCAGGTGCACGACGTCCCCGTCGACGTGCTCGTCGCCGAGCTCGTCCGCGAGGCCGCGCTCGACGGCGTCCGGGACGAGCTCCCGCACTCCCTCGCCGTCGTCACCGAGGAGATCGTGCCTCGCGAGGACCGCGACCCCGACCGGCCGCTCACCGACGTCCTCGTCCACGTCTTCGTCGAGCGGGACTCGCAGAAGGCGATCGTCATCGGGCGGGGCGGCTCCCGGCTCAAGGAGGTCGGGACGCGCGCGCGGCGCGGCATCGAGGGCGTCCTCGGCACCCGCGTCCACCTCGACCTGCGGGTGAAGGTCGCGAAGGACTGGCAGCGCGACCCCAAGCAGCTGCGTCGGCTCGGCTTCTGAGCCGGCCCGCTCCGCGGGGGAATCCGTCGCCGCGGACGGGGCACAGGGTCGGCATGAAGGCACTCACGTGGCACGGCACCCGCGACGTCCGCGTCGACGACGTCCCCGACCCGACGATCCAGGACCCGACGGACGCCGTCGTCCGGATCACGAGCACCGGCCTGTGCGGCTCCGACCTCCACCTCTACGAGGTGCTCGGGCCGTTCCTCGAGCCGGGTGACGTGCTCGGTCACGAGCCGATGGGCATCGTGGAGGAGGTGGGCCCCGGCGTCACGGACCTGCGGCCGGGCCAGCGGGTCGTCGTCCCCTTCAACGTCTCGTGCGGCTCGTGCCACATGTGCGGGTCCGGACTGCACTCCCAGTGCGAGACGACGCAGAACCGGGCGGACGGCACGGGCGCGTCGCTGTTCGGCTACACGACGCTGTACGGGCAGGTCCCCGGTGGGCAGGCGGAGTACCTGCGGGTGCCGTTCGCGGACTCCCTACCCGTGGTCGTGCCCGACGGCCCGCCGGACGACCGCTTCGTCTACCTCTCCGACGTCCTCCCGACGGCGTGGCAGGGCGTGGAGTACTCCGGCGTGCAGCCGGGGGAGAGCCTCGTCGTGCTCGGGCTCGGTCCGATCGGCGACATGGCGTGCCGCGTCGCGCTGCACCGCGGCGTCGGGACCGTCATCGGCATCGACCCGGTGCCCGAGCGCGTCGAGCGCGCCCGGCAGCGGGGCATCACGGCGCTGCTGCTCGACGACGACGTCGTCGAGACGGTGCAGGACCTCACCGACGGGCGCGGGCCGCACGCCGTCCTCGACGCCGTCGGGCTCGAGGCCCACGGCTCGCCCGGAGCCAAGGCGGCGCACACCGCCACCCGGCTCCTGCCCGACGCGCTGGCCTCGAAGTTCATGCGGAAGGCGGGTGTCGACCGCCTCCACGCCCTCCACCTCGCCATCGAGCTCGTCCGGCGCGGCGGCACGATCTCCCTCAGCGGCGTCTACGCCGGGGCCGCCGACCCGCTGCCGATGTTCACGCTCTTCGACAAGCAGGTCTCGATGCGGATGGGCCAGGCCAACGTGCACCGCTGGGTCCCGGACATCCTGCCTCTGCTGACCGACGACGACCCGCTGGGTGTCGACGACTTCGCGACCCACCGGCTGCCGCTGAGCCACGCGCCGGACGCCTACCGCGACTTCCAGGAGAAGAAGGACGGGACGGTGAAGGTGCTGTTCCGCCCCTGAGGCCTCGGCAGGTGTGGACCGGCGTCGACGGGGTACCCGCGCGGCATGACTTCCGCGCCCGAGCCGGACCGCACCGACGTCGACACGCGCAGCGAGGTCGCGCAGGCCCTCGGCAAGGAGGTGTGGCCGGCGGACCGGGACACGCTCCGCCAGCTCGCCGTCGACAACGCCGCCTCCGACCGGGTCCTGCGGATCCTCGACTCGCTGCCGGCGGGGCGCACCTTCGACAACGTCCAGGAGGTCGCCGTCGTCGCCGGGATCGCGTCCGCGCACCCCGAGGGACCGGGAGCGGACTGATGACCGACGGGACGCCGTGGCCGCGTCGACCCCGGGCGGCGGCGGCCCTCGAGCGGCCGGCGTCGCTGGGCGCCTGGCCGGACGTCGTCCGTTTCGTCGCGCGCGCCCCGTGGTCGCTGCACGTGGTGCGCGGGCGGCCGCGCCCCGCCCGCGGTGGCGGCGTCCACGATGCGGAGTCGGGGTGCGTCCTCCCGGGTCTGCCCGTGCTGACCGTCACCCCGGCCCCGTGGTGGACCGGCGCCGTGGCCGACTGGGTGGCCCGGCAGCTCGTCGCCCACCTCGAGGACCGGCGCGGTGGGTCCGACGTCGTGCTCCTCACCGGCCGCGAGGTCGGCAGGGGTTGGGACGGTGAGCTCCTCCTCGGAGACGTCGCGCGAGCCGCCGTGGTCGCGGAAGCCGCGGTCGCCGCCGCCCAGCGGCACCACCGTGAGGTGTCGTGCGGGGCGTGGCCGGTCAGCCAGGGCGACGTCGACTGGATCGTGCTGCCCTGAGCGACCGTTCCGTCAGGCTGCGGGACGGCTGCCGGGTCCCGGTAGCGACCCCGGGGGGAGGAGCTTGTGCGTCCCGTCGCACCAGGGCGCCCGTGACGTCCGGCCGCACCGGCACACGGCCACCGTACGGCGCGTCGTCGGCACCTCGGTGCCGTCGTCCGTGACGACCGAGTCGGCGCCGCTGACGAGCAGGGGCCCGTCGGGGCAGACGCGCACGCGGACGCGTGGCCCCCGACCGACGTCGTCGCCCTCCGCGAGCTCGGTGTCCGGGGCAGGGGCGTCGTAGGACGTGCGCGCAGGGGTGCTCACCGTGCAGTGCTACCCGCGTCCGACCGCTTCACACCCCGTCGTGACCTGGGTTTCGCGTGCGCGCCCCGGGGCACCGCCCTCTCATGGACCTCACCCCCCGCGGGCCGCTGACGGCGGCGCTCCTGCCGGCCCTGGACGCGCCCCTGCACCCGATCCCCGACCTCCCCGTGGTCGCCGCGGCGGCGGTGCAGAGGGCGACCGCGGCACCCGGCACCGCCGCCCACGACACCGCCCTCGACACCGTCGTCGACGAGGACGTCCAGCTCGCCCTCTACCTGCTCTACGAGCTGCACTACGGACTCGACGGCGCGGACCCCCGCTGGGAGTGGGCTCCGGACCTGCTGGCTGCCCGGGCGGTGCTCGAGACGGCCTTCGAGGCGGACCTGCGGCGGCGGTGGGCGGTGCCCGTGCCCGACGAGCCCGTCGCCTCGACCTTGTTCGACATGACCGCGGACGCCGCCCGTCCCGGCAGGGGCAGCCTCGCCGCCCACGTCGCCCGGTACGCCACGTACGAGCAGGTGCAGGAGCTGCTCGTCCTGCGCTCCGTCTACCAGCTCAAGGAGGCCGACCCCCACACGTGGGGGATCCCGCGCCTGCGCGGCCGCGCGAAGGCCGCGCTCGTCGACATCCAGTCGGACGAGTACGGCGGCGGCGACGCCGAGCGCATGCACGCCGTCCTCTTCGCGACCACGATGCGCAGCCTCGGCCTCGACGACACTCGCAACGCCTACCTCGAGGCCGTGCCGGCGGGTGTCCTCGCCGGGGTCAACGCGATCTCCCTGTTCGGCCTCCACGGGCGCCTCGTCGCGGCGCTGTGCGGCCACCTCGCGGCCTTCGAGATGACGTCGTCGCTGCCCGCCCGCCGCTGGGTGACGGGCCTCCGCCGCCTCGGCGTCCCGGAGGAGGGCGTGGTGTTCTACGACGAGCACGTCGAGGCCGACGCCGTGCACGAGCAGGTCGCGGCCCACGACCTCTGCGGCAGCCTGGTCGAGGAGGACCCGCGGGCGCACGCGGACGTGCTGTTCGGGGCCGCGGTCTGCCTCGGCGCCGACGACCTGGTCGGCTCCGCGGTCCGCGGTGCGTGGAGCGAGGGACGCAGTCCCCTGCGCACGCGCCTCGCACCGGCGACCGCGTAGGCAGCGCCCCGGTGTGGTGTCCGACATGTCCGGATTGGATCCCCCCAGTGAGGGTAGTTCTCCGCTCGACCGCATCACCACGCACCGGATGACCAGGAGGTAGTTCCGTGAACCAGTCGGTGCAGGACACAGCACGCAGTACCGCGGAGACCGCGAAGGACAGGGCCCGTGAGGTCGGCTCGAAGGCGGGAGACACCGCCCGCGAGCAGGCGGACCAGCGGAGCAGCCAGGCCGGGGAGCAGGTCCAGGACGGCGCCGACGCGCTGCACCAGGCCGGGGACACCCTGCGCGAGCGCGGTGACGACACCGTCGCCCAGATCGTCGACAAGGTCGCCGGGTACAGCGAGCAGCTCGCCCGCTACCTGCGCGACGCCGACGGCGACCGCATCCTCGGCGACGCCGAGGCATTCGCCCGGCGTCAGCCGTGGGCCGTCGCGGCCGGAGGGGTGGTCGCGGGCTTCGCCGCGTCCAGGATGGTCCGCACCGCGGCCGAGCGTCGCTCGAGCGCCCGGTCGGGTGCGTCCTCGACGTACGGCTACGGGTCGGGCGCGGGCTACGCCGGACCGTCGGCGTACGGCACGACCACCCGGACGACGACCCACCGCGACGAGATCGACCTGACGCGAGGCTCGGGCGCCGCCGGGACGGGGTACGCGGCAGGAACCGGGTACACGACGGGAGCGTCGTTCGGCGCCGGCTCCGTCGCGCCCGGACCGCCTGACCACGACGCGCCGTCACGCGAGACGGGACCGTCGAGCACGCCCGGCGTGCCGGACACCGACCCGTCCCCGCTCGGCGACCCGTCGCCCGGGACCCCGTCGACCGACCCGAAGCCGGAGCACGACCGTGGCGTTCTCTGACCACTCCGGCAGCCACTCGACGGCGTCCGCCGGCGGGCCGGTCGGGGCCAGCGGGCACACCCGCGAGGACCTGCGGCACGAGTCGTTCGGCGAGCTCCTCAGTGGGCTCGCGAGCGACATGTCGGTCCTCGTCAAGCAGGAGATCCAGCTCGCCAAGGTCGAGACCACGGCGAAGGCGAAGGAAGCGGGCAAGGGCGCGGGCATGCTCGCCGGGGCCGCGGTCGCCGGCCTGCTGCTGCTGATGGCCCTGACGACGCTGCTCGTCGTCGCCCTCGACTACGTCATGCCCCTGTGGGTCGCCGTTCTCGTCGCCGTCGTCCTGTGGGCGGTGGTGGCGGCGGCGCTCGGCCTCGCCGGCAAGAAGCAGCTCCAGGAGGCGACACCCCCCGTTCCGGAACAAACCGTCGAGACAGTGAAGGAGGACGTGCAGTGGGCGAAGAACCCGACGCGATCCGCGCGGACATAGAGGAGACCCGGGCCCGCATGGGGGAACGGGCCGACGCGCTCGCCTGGAAGAGCGACGTCCCGGCGCGCAGCCGGGAGAAGGTCCACGACGTCACCGACCGCATCAAGGAGAAGGTGAGCGAGATGACCCACACCGCCAGCAGCACCATGTCCGACGCACGGGGTGCCGCGGGGGAGCGGGCCCACTCGGCCGGAGACCGGGCGCACGAAGCCCGCGAGCGCGTCGGCGACGGCGCGCACCGGGCGAAGGGCATGGCGGAGTCCAACCCCATCGGCCTCGCGCTCGGTGCCGTCGCGGCCGGCTTCATCGCCGGTCTGCTCGTCCCCGTGAGCCGCTTCGAGCACGAGCACCTCGGACAGGCGGCGGACACCCTCCGCGAGAAGGCCTCCGACATGGGGCAGGAGGTCACGGACAGGGCGCGCAACGCCGCCCACGCGGCCGAGGACGCGGCCAAGGAGGAGATGTCGTCGAGCAGCTGACGTGCTCACGCGACGACGGCCGCCGACCCGCGAGGGTCGGCGGCCGTCGTCGTCCGTGGGTGGGAGAGGTGGCGGTCAGCGGCTCACGTCGCGGTCGCGGTGACGGGGCCACAGGGCCGTGGCGAGCCCGGCGAGCACCGAGAAGCCGTGGAGCCAGTTGTCCGCGACGTTGATGTTGAGGATGTTGCCGGTGTCCTGTCCTGCGACGAAGAAGCCGTAGACGAGCGTCGCGCCGTAGCCGACGACGAGCAGCCAGCCGTAGAGCCGCGCCCGGCTGTCGCTGCTCGCGAGGGCGACGCCGGCGGCCCCGATGACGAGGTGGACGACGTTGTGGAACGGGTTGATCGCGAAGCCGAGGAGGGTCTGGTCCGGGTCGTGCTCGAACCACCCCGTGAAGCCGGTCACGAAGAACCCGAGTAGGCCGATGAGCAGGTAGACCACGCCGATGACGAGAGCGAGGACCTGGGGGACGGTGCGCGACCTGCGCGCGGTGGACGGGCGGGAGTCGGAAGTCGACATGGCCCGCGTGTACCCGCACGTCGGCGTGCGATGTGGGTGTCACCCCCGCTCTCGTCGACGCACCCCCCGGCCCTCGTGCCACGCCTCGACCACGAGGCCGTCCGCGCCCTGCTCCAGCCGGATGCTCACGACCTCGGTGACGTCGACGCGGAACAGCTCGAACGCCGTCGGGTCCGGGGCCGACTCCGGCGCCGTGCCCGCTATCGCCGCGCGCACCTCGGCGTCGTCCGAGGCGTGCGCGGTGCCGGCGAGACGGGCGTCGCCGTCCCAGCCCTCGGCGTCGTGCGGGGCGGAGTGCAGCGCGACCCTCGGGTCCCGGCGCAGGTCCGCGAAGCGGCGCGCGCCGACCATGCCGGCCAGCCACAGGTCGTCGCCGTGGAACACGACCTCCGTGCCGCACAGGCGCGGTGAACCGTCGGCGCGCAGCGTCGCCATCACCTTGTGGACGTTGGCGTCGAGTCGTGCGCGCACCTCGCGCGCGAGGTCCGGCTGCTCGGCGACGAAGGCGGCCCAGGTGCTCATGGGAGGAGCACAGCACGCACCTCCGACAGTGCGGGTGTACGGTCGCCTCGTGCGCCCGGCAGCCCTCCTCCTTCGCTGCCGCGACGGGGCCTCCTGACAGGTCGGCCGCCCCGCCGCGGAGGACTCGTCGTGCCGGCCGTCGAGACCTGATGAGCCGAGGAGCCCCCGTGACCACGTCCCCCACCGCCCCCGCCGCGCTCGCCCGCCTGCACCCGCAGCAGCCGTCGGGCATGCCGTTCGAGCGCTACGTGCCCTACCACGAGCAGCTGCGCGTCGAGCTGCCCGACCGCACCTGGCCGCAGCGCCGGATCGAGCGCGCCCCCCGCTGGTGCGCCGTCGACCTGCGCGACGGCAACCAGGCGCTCATCGACCCGATGAACGTCGAGCGCAAGATGCGGATGTTCGACCTCCTCGTCCGCATGGGCTACAAGGAGATCGAGGTCGGCTTCCCGTCGGCGAGCCAGACCGACTTCGACTTCGTCCGCGCGCTCGTCGAGACGAACCGCATCCCCGACGACGTCACCATCCAGGTCCTCACGCAGGCCCGCGACCACCTCATCGCCCGCACGTACGAGTCGCTGCGCGGGGCGAAGCAGGCGATCGTCCACTTCTACAACTCGACGTCGACGCTGCAGCGGCGCGTCGTCTTCGGTCTCGACATGGACGGCATCGCCGACATCGCGACGTCCGCGGCGCGGCTGTGCAAGAAGTACGCCGAGGAGATGGGCGAGACACGCATCCGCTTCGAGTACTCCCCGGAGTCCTACACCGGCACGGAGCTGGAGTTCGCCGCGCGCGTGTGCAACGAGGTCGCCGAGGTCATCGAGCCGACGGTCGAGGACCCCCTCATCGTCAACCTCCCCGCGACCGTCGAGATGGCGACGCCCAACGTGTACGCCGACTCCATCGAGTGGATGCACCGCAACCTCGCCGGGCGCGACGCCCTCGTGCTGAGCCTGCACCCGCACAACGACCGCGGCACCGGGGTCGCGGCCGCCGAGCTCGGCCTGCTCGCGGGCGCCGACCGCGTCGAGGGGTGCCTGTTCGGCAACGGCGAGCGGACCGGCAACGTCGACCTCGTGACGCTCGGGCTCAACCTGTTCAGCCAGGGCATCGACCCGGAGATCGACTTCTCCGACATCGACGACATCCGGCGCACCGTGGAGCACTGCAACCAGCTGCCCGTCCACGAGCGCCACCCCTACGGCGGCGACCTCGTGTTCACCGCGTTCTCCGGCTCGCACCAGGACGCCATCAAGAAGGGCCTCGACCACCTCGAGCGCGACGCCCGTGAGGCGGGGGTGCCGCTGGAGCGGTTCCCGTGGGCCGTGCCGTACCTGCCCGTCGACCCGAAGGACGTCGGGCGCACCTATGAGGCCGTCATCCGCGTCAACAGCCAGTCCGGCAAGGGCGGCGTCGCCTACCTCATGAAGAGCGAGCACCACCTCGACCTGCCGCGCCGGCTGCAGATCGAGCTGTCGCACGCCGTCCAGCTGCGCACCGACACCGCCGGAGGTGAGATCACCCCGCGGGAGCTGTGGGACGTCTTCGTCGACGAGTACCTCCCGGCGCCCGCCGACCGGCCCCGCTGGGGCCGCTTCGAGCTCCGCTCGGTCGAGACGCGCGGGGACGTCGCGGGGACCGACTCGCTGCGGGTCGTCCTGCGCGACGGGCAGCGCGACGTCACCCTCGAGGGCACCGGCAACGGCCCCATCGCGGCGTTCACGAGCGCGCTGCTGCAGGTCGGGGTCGACGTCCGGGTCCTCGACTACGCCGAGCACGCGATGAGCGCGGGCGGGGACGCGACCGCCGCGGCGTACGTCGAGTGCGCCGTCGGCGGGCAGGTGCTGTGGGGCGTCGGCATCGACCCCAACATCGTGAGCGCCTCACTCAAGGCGGTCGTCTCGGCGGTCAACCGCGCCCTGCGCTGATCGGTCGGACGGCGGCCCCATCCACGGTGCTCGCGTCGCGGTCATGGATCATGACCGTTGTCGCGCTCTATGGCCCTCCGTCGCGACGACTCTCATCGATCATGACCGTCGTCGCGCGGGGCGTGGCCTGATCGGTCGGACGCACGGGGCAGACTGGCCCCGTGGGTCTGTACCGGGACAGCGGCGTCGTGCTGCGCAGTCACCTGCTCGGTGAGGCCGACAAGATCGTCACGCTGCTCACGAGGGAGAACGGCGTCGTGCGCGCGGTGGCGAAGGGGGTGCGCCGCACCCGCTCGCGCTTCGGTGCGCGGCTCGAACCGATGTCGCACATCGACCTGCAGCTGCACACCGGCCGCTCGCTCGACGTCGTCACGCAGGCCGAGACCCTCCACGCGTTCGCGACCGACGTCGGCGGCGACTACGCCCGCTACACCGCCGGCACCGCCGTCCTCGAGACCGCGATGCGGCTGCTGCCCGTCGAGCGGGAGCCGTCCCCGCAGCTCTACCAGCTGCTCGTCGGGGGTCTCCACGCCCTCACCGTCACCCGCCGCGACCCCGGCCTCGTCCTCGACGCGTTCGGGCTCCGGGCGCTCGCCGTCGCGGGGTACGGGCCCGGCTTCGAGGCGTGCACCCGCTGCGGCGCGCCCGGACCGCACACGGCCGTCGCGCTCGACGCCGGCGGCGCCGTCTGCCCCCAGTGCCGCCCGCCCGGCGCGGCCCATGTGCCCCCGGAGACCATGCACCTGCTCGGGGTGCTCCTGAGCGGTGACTGGGCGGCCGCGGAGGCGAGCGAGCCGTGGGCGCGCCGGCGTGCCAGCGGTGTCGTGGGGGCCCTCCTGCAGTGGCACCTCGAGGCCGGGGTCCGCAGCCTGCGTCTGGTGGAGCGGACGTGAGCGCACCCGTCGCGCCGCCTCCGCACCCCAGCGGCGCGCGGCCGCCCGTGATCCCGCCCACGCTGGTCCCGCGGCACGTCGCTGTCGTCATGGACGGCAACGGACGCTGGGCCAACGCCCGCGGCCTGCCCCGCACCCGGGGCCACGAGGCAGGGGAGGCGGCCCTCCTCGACGTCGTCGCCGGGGCCATCGAGCTCGGTGTCGGGCACGTGTCGGCGTACGCCTTCAGCACGGAGAACTGGAAGCGGGCCCCGGAGGAGGTGGCGTTCCTCATGGGCTTCAACCGGGACGTCATCCGGCGCCGCCGCGACCAGATGCACGCCTGGGGGGTGCGCGTGCGCTGGGCAGGGCGGCGACCGCGGCTGTGGCGCAGCGTCGTCGACGAGCTGCAGCGGGCCGAGGAGCTCACCGCAGCGAACAGCGTCTGCACGCTCACCATGTGCGTGAACTACGGCGGGCGGGCCGAGATCGCCGACGCCGCCGCCGCGCTGGCCGTGGAGGCACGTGCGGGCCGGCTCGACCCCGCGAAGGTCGACGAGTCGACGTTCGCCGCGTTCCTCGACGAGCCGGACATGCCGGACGTCGACCTCTTCTGGCGGCCGTCCGGGGAGCAGCGCACGAGCAACTTCCTGCTGTGGCAGTCCGCGTACGCCGAGCTCGTCTTCACCGACGAGCTGTGGCCCGACGTCGACCGGCGCAGCCTGTGGCGGGCGTGCGAGACCTACGCCCGCCGCGACCGTCGTTGGGGCGGCGCCGTGGACGCCGTGAGCGGAACCACCTGAGGCGGGTGAACGGCGTGTTCCTCAGCGGTCGTCCTGATCGAGCGTCCCGCGAGACGTCTGCGAGAGTAGGCACCGGGCGTCACCGCGCGTGCGACACCGGCCACTGCACCTCGGTGAGCAGGTCCTCGGGCAGCGTCGTGGCGGGGTCGTTGAGGTAGACCTCACGGGGCGGCCCGGCCGGTCGGTGGCCGTTCTCGCGCATCCACCCCTCGAGCGAGTGGTACGCAGGGGCGATCTCCGCGTACGGCCCACGGTGCAGGGTCCGGGCGACCGGGCCGCCCGCTGTGGTCCGCCACCGGACGGCACCCTCGTCGGCCGGCGCAGGTGGTGCGGTCGCCGGCGGGACGGGCACGCAGACCTCGATGTCGCCCGCGCTCGTCTCGTCGATGACGTCGTGGTACACGACGAAGGGGGCGCCTGCCGGCTGAGCGCCGCTCGACGCGACGGCACCGGCGACGACCCGGAAGGCCTCGCCGAGCGCGGCGCCGATGCCCGCGAGGTCGGTGCGGCACCTGAGGGCGGCGACGGGCTGACCCGGCACCTCCTGGACTGTGATCTCGTAGGGCATCACGCCCTCCTTCCGGTCGATGAGGCGGGCGAGGAACCGGAGCATGCGCTCCTGGTCCGCCAGGCGCTGCTGCAGCCGTTCCCGGTGCCGCTCCAGGTGCTTGGACACGAGGTCCACGTCGTCGCACGCGAGCAGCTCCGCGATCTCGTCCAGCGGCACCTCCAAGGCCCTCAGGACGCGGATGGCCTCGGCGCGGTTGGCCTGCGCAGCGTGGTAGTACCTGTACCCGCTCAGGGGGTCGACCGCTGCCGGTGGCAGCAGACCGAGCTCGTCGTACAGCCGCAGAGCCTTCACCGACAGCCGGGACATGGCGGAGAAGCGCCCGATGGGCACCAGGCCTGCCTGGTCCTTCGTCATGGCCACGACTCTGCTCCCTCCCCCAGGGGGAGGGTCAACGGCAGGCCGTAGCCGCGGAGAACCGCGCCCGTCGGAGGCTCACTCCCGCCGCAGCAGCCCGCGCTCGACCGCCCGGGCGAGCCGCCGCGGGACCCGGACCGTGCGACCGTCCGGGTCCCGCACGTGCACCAGGTCGGGCGCCTCGGCCCTCCACGTCGACCGCCGGTGACGGGTGTTGCCGCGTGACATCCTGCGCGTGGGCACTGCCACGGGATCCTCCTCAGCCCTGCCGCGCCTTCCAGCGCGGGTTCTTCCGGTTGATGACGTAGACGCGTCCACGGCGCCGCACGACCTGCGACCCGGGCTTGTCCTTGAGCGACCGCAACGACGCACGGACCTTCACGAGGACCTGCCGTAGCGACGACGGAACTTCTCGACCCGCCCCGCCGTGTCGAGGACCCGGCCCTGGCCGGTCCAGAACGGGTGGCTCGCCGTGGAGATGTCGACGTCGACGACGGGGTAGGTGCGGCCGTCCTCCCACACGACGGTCCGGTCGGCGGGGATGCTGCCGACCAGCGTCGACCGGGTGAGGAACGCGGTGCCGCCTGCGCGGTCGCGGAACACGACAGGTCCGTAGGCGGGGTGGATCCCGGTCTTCATGCGACCTCCTGGGCGTGGGCGAAGACGTCGGCGAAGGGGTCCTCCGCGACGGGGGAGTCGAGGGCACCCGACGCCAGCTCGGCGTCGGTGACGAGACAGGTGTCGAGGACCGCGGCGACGTCGGGCACGACGCCGACGCCGGTGAAGGCGACCTCCTGGTAGCGGTCGCCGAAGGCGGGGTCCCAGTCCAGCTCGGCGCGCGCCCGCCGCTGGGGGTCGACGTGCTCCCACGAGCAGGGCCCGCCGCCGTCGATCCACGAGCCGATGTGACCGAGGCACAACCGCGGGCCGGTCGCCTCCCAGCCGACGAGGGCGTCGGGACGACCGGCGAGCCACACCGTCCCGCGGCTGCGGAGCGCGTCCGCCACGAGGGTCTCCAGCGCGTCGTGGAGCCGTACCGGGTGCAGGGGGCGGCGCGCGCGCCAGACGACGGTCCACGCGTCGCCGTCACGACGCAGGTCCGCACCCGCCGGGACCAGGCTGGGGTCGGCGCGGTCGAGGGCGCGGTCGAGGTCGAACGTCGCGGGTGTCACCGGGTCGGACGCTCCGACGACGCGCGCGGTGGGGTTGAGCAGGCGGGCGAGGCCGCGCTCGCCGGGGCCGGCGTCGAGGAGCACGACGACGTCGGCGGTCTCGACCTGCCGGGCCACGAGCTCGCCGAGGAGGCGGTCGTCGGCGTCGGCGGCCGTGCGGCCGACCTCGGGGAGGGTGAGGCCGTCCGCGAGCGCGGGCACGAGGTCCGGCCCGCGCACCACGCAGACCACGCGGTCGACGTGGCAGCTCTGTGACGCCGTCCGGCCCGACTCCGCGAGGACCAGACCGTGGAACGCCTCGAGGACGCCCGCCGGCTCCACCACGTCGGGCAGCAGCAGCACGACGTGGTCGACGTCACCGGAGGTCGCGAGGTCGACGAGGCTCGGCAGCATGTCCTCCCGGACGGTGCACGACACGCACCCGTGCGCCAGCTCGACGACCGTCGCGTCGTAGCGGCCGTCGCCGCGTTCCGTGCTGCGGGCGACGACGCCGAGGTCGACCTGGTCGAGGTCGTGCTCGAGGAGGACGGCCGTGGGCGCGTCGCCGCGCAGGCGGCGGGCGACGAGGCGGGCGGGCTCGCGGTCGGGGCCGCAGACGATGGTGACCGGTGTGCTCACGATGCGGTACCTTATCGATAACCGTTGTCATTACTAATGCGAGGAGCACCATGTCCCGCGTCTGCCAGGTGACCGGCGCCGAGCCCGGCTTCGGTCACGCGATCTCGCACTCCCACGTCCGCTCGAAGCGCCGGTTCGACGTCAACGTCCAGCGCAAGCGCTACTGGCTGCCGAGCGAGAGCCGCGTCGTACGGCTGACCGTCTCCGCACGCGGGATCAGGACGATCGACCGCATCGGCATCGAGGCGGCCGTGGCGCGGGTGCGCGCGCGGGGCGGGGTGGTCTGAGTGGCCCGCAGCCAGGACCTCCGCCCTGTCATCAGGCTCCGGTCGACCGCAGGAACGGGCTACACGTACGTCACGCGGAAGAACCGGCGCAACGACCCCGACCGGCTCGTGCTGCGCACGTTCGACCCCGTGGTCCGACGCCACGTCGACTTCCGGGAGGAGCGCTGATGGCGACAACGGCCAAGATCGCGAAGGACCGGCAGCGGCGGGTCGTCGTCGAGCGGTGGGCCGAGCGGCGGGCCGTGCTCAAGCGGGAGATCTCCGCCCCCGGCACGGTCCCCGAACGGCGGGAGCAGGCGGTGCGCGAGCTCGCACGGCTGCCCCGTGACGGCAGCCGCACGCGGCTGCGCAACCGTGACGTCGTGGACGGACGACCTCGGGCCGTCCTGCGGACGTTCGGCCTCTCGCGCATCCGGCTGCGCGAGATGGCTCACGCCGGCGAGCTGCCCGGCGTGACGAAGGCGTCCTGGTAGGAGCCGGGAGACGGGTCAGCGTGCGGCGCCGGAGCCCTCGCCGGCGCAGGCGCCGCACGTCCCCGTGATCTCCACGGTGTGCGTCGCGGCGACGAAGCCGTGCTCCGCGGCGGTGCGCGCGGCCCACCGCTCGACCGCGCTCGACTCCACCTCCACGGTCCGACCGCAGACCCGGCAGACGAGGTGGTGGTGGTGGCCGGTGCTGCACAGCCGGTAGAGCGTCTCCCCGTCCTCGCTGCGGCGGACGTCCACGCGCTCGTCGTCGCTCAGCTGCTGCAGCGAGCGGTAGACCGTCGCGAGGCCGACGCGCTCCCCGGCGTCGCGCAGGGCGGCGTGGAGGGTCTGGGCGCTGACGAACTCGTCGGTGCCCTCGAGCGCCGACACGACCGCCGCACGCTGCCGCGTGTGACGACGGACCGGTGCGGCCGGCGGGGCCGGGGAGGGACTCACGGGGAGCAGACTCGCACGGCGTCCTCGTGCTCCTCGACGGGCTCGTCGACGCCGTCCGCCGTCTCCCCGGAGTGCTGACGCGCGTCCGCGACGATGTGGGCGACGTGGTCGTCGGTGAGGACGTACGCCACCTCCCGGCCGCGTCGCGTCCGGTGGACGAGGTCGGCGTCGCGCAGGATCCGCAGGTGCTGCGACACGAGCGGCTGGGGGAGACCGAGCGCGTCGACGAGCTCGTGGACGCACATCTCGCGGTCGGTGAGGAGCGTGACGAGCGCGACACGCACCGGCGAGCTCAGGGCGCGGAAGAGCTCGCTCACCGACTCGTACCGCTCGAGGACGCCGCGGTGGCCGAGGGGTGCGTCCGTCTCGTCACGTGCCGCGGGGGTGGTTCCGCCCTGGGTCATGCTCGCCCCTAGTGCTCGTCGTAGCCGACGCCGTGGTGGGTGAGGCGCGGCGCGTGCCGGTGCCCGTCGTGGAGGTAGTCGACGTGGTCGCGGTGCGGCACCGCCTCGTGCTCGCAGCCGGGCCCACCGTGGACGTGGTCGTCGTGGTGGACGTGGTCCTCGTGGCCGGCGCCGTCGCGGGCGTGCCGCGCCCGGTGCACGCGCGCCCGGACCGCACCGGCCCCCACCGTGGCGAGCGCCGTCACGACGAAGCCCGCGACGGCGAGCAGCACGATCGTGCCCCCGGACGGGGTGTTGGCGTAGAACGACACCACCGTCCCGGCCACCGCGGCGACGAGCCCGGTCGCGACCGCGACCACGACGGTCTGCGCGAAGCTGCGGGCCAGGAGCTGGGCGAGCGCGACCGGCACGACCATGAGGGCGCTGATGAGCAGGAGCCCGACGACGCGCATGCTCAGCACGACCGTCGCCGCCACGAGGACGGCGAGCACGATGTTGACCGCGAGCACGGGCAGCCCCGAGGCCCGGGCGAACTCCTCGTCGTCGCTGACGGCGTAGAGCGTCCGGCCGAGGACGAGGACCGTCACGGCCACCACCGCGGCGAGGCCGGCGAACAGCGCGAGGTCGGCCGTGGTCGTCGTCGTGATGGAGCCGAAGAGGTAGGCCACGAGGTTCGCGGCGCTGCCGTCGGGGGACAGGCTCACGAGGACGACCCCGGCGGCGATACCCGCGTAGAACAGCATCGCGAGGGCGAGGTCGCCGCTCGTGCGGCCCGTCGCGCGGACCAGCTCGAGCGCGACGGCCGCGAGCGCCGCGGCGACCAGCGCGACCCACGTCGGCGACCCGCCGGTGAGCAGCGCCACCGCGACGCCTGCGAGAGCGACGTGGCCGATGCCGTCGCCGATGAGGCTGAGACGCCGCTGCACGACGAAGACCCCGACGGCGGGGGCGACGGTCCCGACGAGCGCGGCGGCGACGAGCGCGCGGCGCATGAAGTCGTAGTCGAGGAGGCTCAGCACGTCATGCCCCCGTCCTCGCCCCGAGGCGGACGTCCTCGACGACGCGGCCCTCGACGAGGGTCACCGCGCGGTCCGGCACGTCGCGGAGCTCCGCGAGGTCGTGGGTGACCACGAGGAGGGCCCGGCCGCTCGCCTTGACCCTCGCGAGGGTGGCGACGAGCTGCTCGGTGCTCGCGCGGTCCACGCCTGCCGTCGGCTCGTCGAGGACCAGCAGGCAGGGGTCGGACACGAGCGCCCGGGCGATGAGGACCCGGCGCTGCTGGCCGCCGGACATGCGGGAGACCCGCTCGTGGGTGTGGTCGGCGAGCCCCACCTCGTCGAGCGCGGCGAGGACCCGTTCCCGGTCGCCCCGGCGCGGCGGGCGCCAGAAACCACGGGAGGCGAGCAGCCCCGACCCCACGACCTCGGCCGCGGTGCTCGGCACCGCTCCGGACACGCTGTGCCGTTGCGGCACGTAGCCGACGAGGCGGGCCGCGGCGGAGGCGCCGTGCTCGACGTGCTCCCCGAGGACGTCGACGTGACCCGCGAGGACGTCGGCGAGCCCGAGGATGCCGCGGACCAGCGTCGACTTCCCCGACCCGTTGGCGCCGAGGAGGGCGACGGCCTCGCCGTCGGTCACCTCGAGGTCGGCGTCCCGGACGACGGGTCGACGGTCGTACCCGACGGTCGCGTGCCGTACCGAGAGCGCGGGTGGTGCGCCGCCGTCCCGGCCGGCCGCGCCCGCGGCGGGCCGGGGCCGCGAGGTGGTCGTCAGCCGCACGCCTGACCCGAGCGCACGGCCTCGATGTTCGCCTCCATGACGCCAACGTAGTCCTGCGCCGCGGACTCGTCGGTGAGTCCCTCGACCGGGTCGAGGACGCTCGTGGCGACGCCGGCCTCCGCTGCGACGGTGTCCGCGACGGCGGACGAGACGAGGGTCTCGGTGTAGACGGTCGTGACGCCGTTGTCCTCGACGAAGTCGGCGATCTCGCCGAGGGCGCGGGCGTCCGGCTCCTGGTCGGGGGTCAGGCCGTTGATCGAGCGGACCTCGAAGCCGTACCGGTCGGCGAAGTAGCCGAAGGCGTCGTGCGCGGTGACGAGGACGTCGACCTCGCACGACTGCAGCGCCGCCTGCGCCTGCTCGTCGAGGGCGGTCAGCTCCTCCTCGAGGACGGCGAGGTTCGCCTCGTACGTCTCCGCGCCCTCGGGGTCGAGGGTCGACAGCTCGGCTGCGACCAGCCCGGCCGCGTCGAGCATGTGGGTCGGGTCGGTCCAGAAGTGGGGGTCGGTGTCGCCGTGGCCGTGGCCGTGCTCGTCCTCGTCGGAGTGCGGCTCGTCGGAGTGCTCGTCGGAGTGCTCGTCGTCGGCGTGGTCCTCGTCGCCGTGGTCGTGCGGTCCCGCGTCCTCCCCGTAGGGCCGGTCGGCGACGGGCGCGAGGTCGAGGACCGTCACGTCGGACGCGCCCACGGCGTCGTCGACCGCGGGCTGGAAGCCGTCGAGCAGCACGAGGAGGTCGGCCTCCTGCAGCCCGGCGAGGGCCTGGGGGCTCAGCTCGAGGTCGTGCGCCTCGGCCCCGGGGGGCGTGAGCCCGGTGACGTCGACGCGCTCGCCGCCGACCTGCTCCACGAGGTACTGCAGGGGGTAGAACGCGGCCGTCACCGCCAGGCCCGCGTCGGCGGCGTCCTGGCTGTCGGTCGAGGCGGTCGCCTCGGCCGCCTCCTCCGCGGCCACGGCGTCGTCGACGTCGAGCGGAGCAGCGGCCTGGTCGCCGTCGCCCGTGCCGCCGCAGGCGGCGAGGACGAGGACGGACGCGGCGAGGCCGCCGAGGGCGGGGGACCAGCGGGGCACGAGCATGGCCACGATTGTGAGAATCGTTCGACGTAAGGACAACTGCGCACCTGCGCATGGCAGCCGGGGACCCAGCGGTCCGGACGGGGCCGCGTAGCGTCAGGCGCGTGCTCGCCGTCACCCGATACCGCGTCCCGGACGCGGACGCCCAGCAGTTCCTCGACCGCGCCCGGACGGCCCTCGCGGCGCTCGCCGCCCGACCCGGGCACGTCCACGGTGTCGTCGGCCGCTCGACCGACGACCCGGGGTTGTGGACGCTCACGACGTTCTGGGACTCCGTGGGGGCCTACCGCCGCGCCCTCAGCGCCTACGAGGTCAAGCTGTACGCCCACCCGCTCATGTACCTCGCGGTCGACGAGCCGACGGCGTTCGAGCCGCTCGTGGAGTCCGACGGGAGCGGGGCGCTGGCGGAGCGGGGCAGCGACCGCGCTCCCGACGCGGACACCATCGGTCTCGACGACGAGAAGGCGTGAGGCGCGCCGCCGGGCCGAGGGTCCGTCAGAGGTACTGACCCACGGGGAGCTCTGCCTCCACCGGCCGCTCGGTGCGCGGTGGGACGGCGACGACGGCCTGCTGGCCGGGGACGTCGATGAAGTGCGCACCGGTGGTCGGGCACCGGAGCAGGGTGAGACCACCCCTCGCGCCGCCACCGGTGGCCGCGAGCCGGACGAGGTGGTCGGCGAGCTGCTCCCGTGCCGCGGCGCCTCGCACGCCGAGCAGGCCGTAGCACCGGCACACCCGGCGTCGAAGGGCCTGCTCCCTCTGCTCGGCCCTTCGGGCGAGCAGTCGGGCCAGGCGCCGACGTCCCCCCACCAGTGCGACCGGGAGAAGGAGGGACGGCACGAGCAGAGCCGTCGCGACGACCACCGGGTCCTGGGTGTGACCGAGGAGGGCCGCGCCTCCCATGAGGCCGGCCAGGAACCCGGCCACCCCCAGGAGGGCGTCGATGGCGGGGAAGCGCGTGTGCGCGGCACGACCGGCGCGGTGCGCCCGGACCAGCTCCTCGGTCCGGGGGTCCCGACCCACGGGTCGCAGGAAGCGGTGGTAGAAAGAGAAGATCCCCGCTGCGGCCAGCCCACCCACGACGCCGCCGAAGCCGACGAGGACGGCGAAGAGGACCGCTCCGGCGACGAGCTCGAGCCGCTCCCGCCGGTTCCGGGCCGGGACCACGCGAGAGGCCAGCGCCCGCCACACTCGTCGTTGCTCGGTGGTCGACGACAGGCGGGCTCCCGCGATCGCGAGCTGGACCGCTGCACCGGTCTCTCCGGCAGCGAGCAGCAGGTCGACCGCGCGTGCCCCGGCCCCTTGGTAGCCGAGCGCCTCGCAGTGACGGCAGGTGTCGACGGCCTCCGCGAGCATGCCGATCGCCGCCTTGCCGGCCGCGACGCCTGCCAGCAGCTCCACGTCGAGGGGGAAGGCGCGCGCGACCGAGTCCGCGGCGGCGCCGGCGACGTCGGCCCGGCCGGCGCCCAGCGCCGCGCGGAGGACGAGCCGGTCGACGGCGGGCGAAGGGTGGAGCTCCTGTGCCCGCGCGAGGACGGCGGGCAGTGCGGCCGCCTCGCCTCGTGCTGCGGCGAGAACCAGGTCGAGCCACTCGAGTACCTCGCGGTCGACCTCACCCGACGACTCGCGGAGCCTCGCCACGGCGACTGCGGCCACGTCGAGCGAGCCGCCCGCGAGGGCCAGCAGTGCGCGGTCGAGGAGCGCGGCGGCCGAGTCCTCCCGCTCAAGCGTCAGTGCCTCGTCCACGCACCCCGCGTCGACGAGCCTGCGCGCCCAGACGGCCGCGTCCCCGTCGTGCTCCATGGTCCTCCCCACCTGACGACGTTCGGCTCCTGCCCGTCGCCCCTTGAGGGGGCAGGCGTGCCACAGTCCGCTGTCCGGCCCGTCGGCGGGCTCGTCCGCGCACCCCCTAGCCTTGCCGGTGCTCGCCGACACCCCAGCCGGACGGAGAACCGACATGGCAGCCAGGCCCACCAGCCGCATCGACGACGTCGTCAGCCTCAGCAAGCGCCGCGGGTTCGTGTACCCGAGCGGCGAGATCTACGGCGGCACGCGCTCCGCGTGGGACTACGGCCCCCTGGGTGTCGAGCTGAAGGAGAACGTCAAGCGCCAGTGGTGGCGCTCCATGGTGACCAGCCGCGAGGACGTCGTCGGCCTCGACTCCTCCGTCATCCTGCCGCGGCAGGTGTGGGTCGCCTCCGGCCACGTGGGCGCCTTCACCGACCCCCTCACCGAGTGCCTGTCGTGCCACCGCCGCTACCGCGCCGACCAGCTGCTCGAGGAGTTCGAGGAGAAGAAGGGGCGGGCGCCGGAGAACGGCCTCGCCGACATCGCGTGCGCCAACTGCGGCACCCGCGGGCAGTGGACCGAGCCGCGCGACTTCAACGGCCTGCTGCGCACCTTCCTCGGCCCGGTGGAGGACGAGTCCGGCCTGCACTACCTGCGCCCGGAGACCGCGCAGGGCATCTTCGTCAACTTCGCCAACGTCATGGGCTCGGCCCGGAAGAAGCCGCCGTTCGGCATCGGCCAGATCGGCAAGTCGTTCCGCAACGAGATCACGCCAGGGAACTTCATCTTCCGCACCCGCGAGTTCGAGCAGATGGAGATGGAGTTCTTCGTCCAGCCCGGCAGCGACGAGGAGTGGCACCAGTACTGGATCGACCACCGCACCGACTGGTACGTCGACCTCGGCATCGACCGCGACAACCTCCGTCACTACGAGCACCCGAAGGAGAAGCTGTCGCACTACTCGAAGCGCACCGTCGACATCGAGTACCGCTTCCGCTTCGCCGGCAGCGAGTGGGGCGAGCTCGAGGGTGTCGCCAACCGCACCGACTTCGACCTCACGACGCACTCGCAGCACTCCGGGCAGGACCTGTCGTACTTCGACCAGACGACGAACGAGCGGTGGGTGCCGTACGTCATCGAGCCCGCGGCGGGCGTCGGCCGCCCCATGATGGCGTTCCTCCTCGAGGCCTACACCGAGGACGAGGCCCCCAACGCGAAGGGTGGGGTCGACACTCGCGTCGTGCTGAGGCTCGACCGCCGTCTCGCACCCGTCAAGGTCGCCGTCCTGCCGCTGTCGCGGAACGCCGACCTGTCCCCGAAGGCGAAGGACCTCGCCGCGGCCCTGCGGAAGCACTGGAACGTCGAGTTCGACGACGCCGGCGCCATCGGGCGCCGCTACCGCCGCCAGGACGAGATCGGCACCCCGTTCTGCGTGACCGTCGACTTCGACACCCTCGACGACCAGGCCGTCACCGTCCGCGAGCGCGACACCATGAGCCAGGAGCGGATCGGCCTCGACGCCCTCGAGGGCTGGCTGGCGGCACGGCTCGTCGGCTGCTGAGCCCTCAGGAGAACCTCCTCACGGACCTGTCACAGGCTTCTCACCCGCCCTGTCGACGCTGACCGGGTGCGCCACGGTGGCGCACCCGGCCGGAAGGGTCCCGTCATGAAGCGCCTCCTCGCAGCAGCAGCCACCGCCTCGCTCGCGGCCGCCGCGTTCCTCGCCGCCCCCGCGCCCGCCGTCGCCGCCGACCGCACGTGCCGCGGCACCCTCGGCGCGGTGGCGGTCGACGACCTCGTCGTCCCCGCGGGTCGCTCGTGCGTCCTCGACGGCACCCGCGTCCGCGGCAACATCACGATCGAGCGGAACGCGAGCCTGCGGGCGAGCGGGATCCGCGTCGACGGCAACATCCAGGGCCAGCGGTTCATGCGCGGGAACGTCGTCCGCAGCATCGTGTGGGGCAACATCCAGCTCGAGCAGGGCGGCGCGGCCTGGCTGCAGTCCAACCGGGTCGACGGCGACATCCAGCTCTTCAGCAACCGCAACCCCACGTACGTCGGGAAGAACCGGATCGGCGGGAACCTGCAGTGCACGACCAACAGCTACCTGCCGCTCGGCGGGCTCAACGTCGTCGGCGGCAACAAGGAGGACCAGTGCCGGCGGCTGTGAGGTCCTGAGCGGACGGGGTCGGGGCGACGGCTCAGCCGCTGCTCCGGAGCCGGAGGACGGGCACCCCTCCGGGGAGCCGCGGCAGCGCGTCGAGCCCGGGGTCCACGACGACCAGGCCGACGTCCGCCCAGCCGTCCTCCTCCCCGAGCTGGTGCGGCCTGAGGAACCGGAACTCGGGGTCGCCGGCGGCCGCCGCCTCCCGCGCGACCTGCGCGAGGTCGGCGTCCGTCGGTGGTCGCGCGATCGACGGCGACACCGCGCTGCCCGTCACCACCGCGACGGCAGGTGGGCGCGGCGAGACGGGCGGGAGGGGGTCACCGGGACTCACCCACACGGTGCGTCCCGGGGTCACCAGCCCGGCGAGCACACCGAGCGTCGGCAGCGGGTCCGGGTCGCCGACGACCGTCTGCGACCGACCGAGCCCCAGCTCGGCGAGGACCTCGTCCCAGCCGTCCGGGAGCGCGTCCACACCCACGAGGTCGAGGGCCGCCTGAAGAGGAAGGGCGTCGGGCCCGCCGCGACGGAGCGGCCAGCGCGGGAACGACGCCCGCGGCCAGACGTACGGCAGGTCGTCGGGGACGTCGGGGAACCAGCGCCGGTAGTGCTCGGGGTCCTTGCGGACGAGGGCCGAGCGGTGCGACTGGTGGACGGCGTCCAGCCCCAGCCACGGCGGGACCTGTCCGTCCGCGACCAGCCGCTCGCGGTCGGGCTCGACGCCGTCGGTGAACGCGAGCACCGCCTCCTTCACGGCGTCGGCGCGCCCGCGCGCCACCCACTCGTCGCACACGGCGGCGGAGTAGGCGACCAGAGCAGGGACGAAGCCCCGCCACATCCGGACCGCCGGGTGGTTGCGCCAGCCGTAGTCGACGTACGTGAGGGCGCGGAGCACCTGCAGGCACTCGACCCGCTGCTTACCCAGGCGGCGGTCGTCGAGGACGGCCGCGCTGGCGCGGTCGTCGGGGTAGGGCAGGAAGGTCTGCACGCGGCAGCAGTACCCGACGCGACGCCGGTGACGCCTGGCCTCCCGGCCCGTCAGCGTGGAGCGGGCAGCCCTGCGTCCACGCCGGTCAGCTCGTCGGACACCTGCCAGAGCCGGCGGGCGGTGGCCCGGTCGAGGGCCGCCGGCGGCACCGTCGCAGGCGCCACCCGACGACCCCGGACCTCGCCCGGCCCCTTCGGCCCCCAGTACTCGCCCCCGACGACCCCGTCCGCGGTCGCGGCGTGCACCTGCGGGCGTGCCGCCTGCTCGGGCGAGGCCATGAACGCCTTCGCCAGCCGGGTCACCGGGCCGGGCAGGGACATCGTCGACATGAGGTTCGTCCCGCTGACGCCGGGGTGCGCCGCCAGGCTCGTCGTCGCTGCGGCGGCCGCGCGCAACCGCCGCTCGAGCTCGAAGGCGAACAGGAGGTTCGCGAGCTTGCTCGCCCCGTACGACGCCTGCTGGTCGTAGGGCCGACGCTGCCACTGCAGGTCGTCGAGGTCGATCCGGCCGCCGCGGGCGGCCAGGCTCGACACCGTCACCACGCGGGAGCCGGGCACGTCGCGCAGCAGCGGCAGCAGCAGCGCGGTCAGCGCGTGGTGACCGAGGTGGTTGGTGCCGAGCTGCAGCTCGAAGCCGTCGATGGTCTCGCGCCGCTGCGGCGGCATCATGACGCCCGCGTTGTTGAGGAGGACGTCGAGGCGGTCGACGCGGTCCTGCACCGTCTCCGCGCACCGACGGACGGACCCGAGGTCGGCGAGGTCGAGGTCGACGAGCTCCGCCCGCGCCGAGGGGACCGCCTCGCGGACCTTCGCGAGGGCGGTCTCGCCCTTCTCCCGTGAGCGTGCCGTCATGAGCACGCGCGCGCCCTCCTCGGCGAGGGCCACCGACGAGGCGAGCCCCAGTCCGTCGCTCGCACCGGTCACCAGGACGGTCCGTCCGCGCAGGTCCATGGCGCCAGCCTCACACGCCCGCCGGGGCCCGGCCCGTCGAGCGGGCGCCCCCACTAGGGTGACCGGCCGTGAGGATCACCGACAGCGTCGTCATGGTCTCCGGGGCCGCCTCCGGCCTCGGTCGTGCCACCGCCCACCGCTTCGCCGCCGACGGCGCCACCGTCGTGCTCGTCGACCTGCCCGGGGAACGGCTCGACGCCGCCGCCGCCGAGCTGCAGGAGGCGGGCCGCGTCGTCGCGGCCCCCGCCGACGTCACCGACGAGGACCAGCTCGCGGCCGCCGTCGACACCGCCACCGGTGCGGGCACGCTCCGGGTCGCGGTCGCGTGCGCCGGCATCGCGCCGCCCACCAAGATCTACGGCAAGCGCGGTGTGGCGCCCCTCGACGGGTTCCGGACGGTGATCGCGGTCAACCTCGTCGGCACGTTCAACCTGTTCCGCCTCGCCGCGCAGGCGATGGCCGGCAACGACGACCTCGACGGGGACCGCGGGGTCCTCATCGGGACCGCGAGCGTCGCCGCCTTCGACGGGCAGGTCGGCCAGGCGGCCTACTCCGCCTCGAAGGGCGGCGTCGCGGCGATGACCCTGCCGGTGGCGCGGGACCTCGCCGAGCACCACATCCGGGTCATGACGATCGCCCCGGGGATCATGGACACGCCGATGATGGCGGGCCTGCCGGAGAACGCCCGGGTGTCGCTGGCCCAGCAGATCCCCCACCCGGCGCGGCTCGGGCGCCCCGAGGAGTACGCGATGCTCGCGGCGCACATCGTGGCGAATCCGCTGCTCAACGGGGAGACGATCCGCCTCGACGGGGCGATCCGCATGGCCCCGCGCTGAGGGGGCACCGGTCCGGGGCACCTACCCTGGTGCGGTGACCCTCACGACGCTCGACGCGCCCGTCGGCGCGCCGACCCGGCCGCTGCGCCTCGGCGACCGGGTGCTCGGGGCGCCCGTCGTGCTCGCTCCCATGGCCGGTATCACGAACGCCGCCTTCCGGCGGCTGTGCCGCGAGCTCGGCGGCGGCGCGGGGCTCTACGTGTCGGAGATGGTGACGAGCCGCGCGCTGGTCGAGCGCACGCCGGAGTCGCTGCGTCTCACCGAGCACCACCCGGACGAGCCGGTCAAGAGCGTCCAGCTGTACGCCACCGACCCCGGCACGGCCGCGCGGGCCGTCGAGGTCCTCCTCGAGCTCGACCGCGCCGAGCACGTCGACCTCAACTTCGGCTGCCCCGTCCCGAAGGTCACCCGCCGCGGCGGGGGAGCGGCGCTGCCGTGGAAGGCCGACCTGTTCCGCGCCGTCGTCCGCGCCGTCGTCCGCGCCGCGGAGCCCGCCGGGGTCCCGGTGACGGTGAAGATGCGCAAGGGCATCGACGAGGACCACCTCACGTACCTCGACGCGGGCCGCGCCGCCGTCGACGAGGGCGCCGCGTGGGTCGCCCTCCACGGGCGCACCGCCGCACAGCTGTACGCCCCGCACGCCGACTGGGACGCGATCGCCCGCCTGCGCGACGCCCTGCCCGCCGAGGTGCCCGTCCTGGGTAACGGCGACGTGTTCTCCGCCGAGGACGCCGTCACCATGGTCGAGCGCACCGGCTGCGACGGCGTGGTCGTCGGGCGAGGGTGCCTCGGGCGGCCGTGGCTGTTCGCCGACATCGCCGCAGCACTCGCCGGCAGCGACGCGCGCACCCGCCCCGACCTGCGGACGGTCGTGGCCGCCTTCCGCCGCCACGCCGAGCTGCTCGCCGAGAACATGGCGGACGAGGCACGGGCGTGCCGCGACATCCGCAAGCACGTCTCGTGGTACCTCAAGGGGTACCCGGTCGGGCACGAGCTGCGGGTGCGCCTCGCCCTCGTCGACTCCCTCGCCGACATCGACGCCGTCACCGCCGAGATGCCGCTCGACGCCGCCTACCCCGGCGAGGCCGCCGAGGGGCAGCGAGGGCGCGCCGGCAGCCCGCGCCCCGTGTCGCTGCCCGACGGGTGGCTGCGCAGCCGCGACCTCGACCCCGCCACCGCCGCGCAGGTCGCCGCGGCCGAGGCGTCCGTGTCCGGCGGATGAGGCGCCTGCTCGCGGCCGTCGTCGTCCTCCTGCTCGCCGTCCCCGTCGCCGTCGCGCTGCGCGTCGTCCAGGTGGCGCGCTGGGACGACGCCCCGGGCGCCGACGCCCTCGTCGTCCTCGGTGCCGCCCAGCTCGACGGCGAGCCCGGCGCCGTGCTCGAGGCGCGCCTGCAGCACGCCCTCGACCTCTACGAGGCCGGGGTCGCGCCCGTCGTCGTCACCACGGGCTCCAACCAGGAGGGGGACCGCTTCACGGAGGCGGGCAGCGGCGAGGAGTGGCTCGTCGAGCGCGGCGTCCCCGCCGACGCGGTCGTCGCGGTCCCCGAGGGCCGCAACACGTACGACAGCCTCCTCCCGGTCGCCCAGCTGGCCCGCGAGCGCGGCTGGGAGCGGCTGGTCGCGGTGAGCGACCCGTGGCACCTGTACCGGGTGCGGGTGATGGCGGACACCGTCGACCTGCCCCTGGTCGGCACCAGCCCCGTGCAGGACGGGCCGAGCACCGCCTCGGCGGGACGTGCCGTCAGCTACGTCGGGCGGGAGACCGCCGGGGTGCTCGTCCACCAGGGGGCCGTCGCCCTCGACAAGGTGCGGGGCCTCGCGGCGTGAGCGCGCCCGTCCGTGAGCCCGTGTCGACACCGGGCTACGACTCGCCGGACCGGGCGCGCTGGGTCGACGAGCCGCCGAAGCGCTCGAGGCGGACGGCGTTCGCCCGCGACCGGGCCCGGCTGCTGCACTCCTCCGCGCTGCGCCGGCTCGCGGCGAAGACGCAGGTCGTGGGCCCGGACAGCGACGACTTCGTCCGCAACCGGCTCACGCACAGCCTCGAGGTCGCGCAGGTCGGGCGCGAGCTCGGCGGCGGGCTCGGCTGCGACCCCGACGTCGTCGAGACCGCGTGCCTCGCGCACGACCTCGGTCACCCGCCGTTCGGTCACAACGGGGAGGCGCTGCTCGACGAGGTCGCGGCCGCGGCCGGCGGGTTCGAGGGCAACGCGCAGACCCTGCGGGTGCTGACCCGGCTCGAGCCGAAGGTCGTCCGGCCCGACGGGCGCAGCGTCGGGCTCAACCTCACCCGCGCGAGCCTCGACGCGGCGACGAAGTACCCGTGGCGGCGAGGTGAGGGCCCGAGGAGGTCCGCCCCCCGCAAGTTCGGGGTGTACGCGGACGACGCGGACGTCTTCGCGTGGCTGCGCGACGGCGCCCCCGCCGGGCGGAAGAGCCTCGAGGCGCAGGTCATGGACCTCGCCGACGACATCGCCTACAGCGTCCACGACGTCGAGGACGCCGTCGTCGCGGGCCGGCTCGACCTCGCCGTCCTGCACGACCCCGCCGAGCGCGCAGCCGTGGCCGGGACGGCGCTGCGCTGGTACGGCGGCGGGGAGGGCGACGCCCTCGACGAGCCGGCGGTCGTCGCCGCCCTGGAGCGGCTGCAGCACCTGCCGGAGTGGGTCGCGGGGCCCGTCTCCTCCCGCCCGGCGCTCGCCGCGCTCAAGACGATGACGAGCGCGCTCGTCGGCCGCTTCGTCGGGGCCGCCGACGCCGCCACCCGCGCCGTCCACGGTCCCGGGCCGCTCACCCGGTACGGCGCCGACCTCGTGGTGCCGGAGGGCACCCGCGCCGAGGTCGTCGCCCTCAAGGCCGTGGCGGCGCACTACGTCATGCAGGCCGACGACCGTGCGCCCGTGTACGAGCGTCAGCGGGAGCTGCTCTCCGGCCTCGTCGCCGCGCTCGTCGCCGACCCGTCGCACCTGCAGCCGGCGTACCTGGCGGACCTCGCCGAGGCCGCGGACGACGCCGCCGCCCTGCGCGTCGTCGTCGACCAGGTCGCCGCGCTCACCGACACGAGCGCCGTCGCCTGGCACGCGGCCCTCGTCGGCGGCTGAGGCCGCGCGCGCGACGGGACGCCGACCAGGTCCGGGTGCGGGCGCGCGTGCCGCGTGTTGTGCTCCCGGCATGAGCGCACAGCGTCACGTCATCGTCGGGGCCGGGCTGGCCGGTGCCGGGGCGGCCGCCGCGATCCGCGAGGCCGACCCGGACGCGAGCATCACGGTCCTGGGGGAGGAGGCCCACGAGCCCTACGAGCGGCCGGGCCTCAGCAAGGACTACCTGCAGGGGGAGTCCGACGCCGACTCCCTGCTCGTCCACGACCGCGGCTGGTACGACGAGCACGACGTCACGCTGCGGACCGGGGCGCACGTCGACAGCATCGACCGCTCCGCCGGGGAGGTCGTCCTCGCCGACGGCGAGCGGCTCGGCTACGACCGGCTCCTGCTCGCCACGGGGTCCGCTCCCCGCCGGCTGCCCGTCGACGGGATCGACCTCGACGGCGTCCTCACGTTCCGCACCCGCGAGGACTCCGACGCCGTCAAGGCCGCGATCGCCTCCGGCGACCCGCTCGTCGTGGTCGGTGCCGGCTGGATCGGGCTCGAGGTCGCGAGCGCCGCCCGCGCCGCCGGGGTCGACGTCACCGTCGTGCACGACGGGAGCGTCCCGCTCGGGCACGTCGTCGGGGACGTCGTCGGGCAGCGCTTCGCCGAGCTCGCCCGCTCCGCCGGCGTGCGGCTCGTCGACGGCACCCAGGTCGCCCGTGTCCACGGCGACGGTCGGGTGCAGGAGGTCGAGCTGTCGGACGGGCAGCGGGTGCCGGCCTCGACCGTCGTGCTCGGGGTCGGGATCACCCCGCGCACGGAGCTCGCCGAGGCCGCGGGGCTCCGGGTGGACGACGGCGTCCTCGTCGACGGGTCGTTCCGCACCGAGGACGACGCCGTGTTCGCCGTCGGGGACGTGGCCCGCGCGCACAACGCGTGGGTGGGAGAGCCCGTGCGGCTCGAGCACTACGCGGCGGCGAGCGACGGCGGGCCGATCGCCGGCCGCTCGATGGCGGGTGCGCTGCGGGAGGGCGAGCAGTGGGCGAAGCCGCCGTTCTTCTGGAGCGACCAGTTCGGCGCCGGCCTGGAGTACCGGGGCTGGGCGGACCCGGAGCGCCACCACGTCGTTCTCCGGGCGAGCGCCCCGGCGTCGGAGACCGGCACCCCGTGGTTCGCCTTCTGGCACGACGGCGGCCGCCTCGTCGCGGGCCTGCACGTGGACGGGTGGGACGACGCCGACACCGTCAAGGACCTCGTGACGAGCCGGGCCGAGGTCGACGTCGCCCGTCTCGCCGATCCCCAGGTGCCGCTCGGCGACGTCCGGGTGTAGCCCGCGCACCTAGACTCGGACGGTGGCCGGGCGGATCAAGGACGAGGACGTCGCCGCGGTCAAGGAGCGCACCCGCATCGAGGAGCTCGTCGGCGACCACGTCGCGCTGCGGCGAGCGGGCTCCGGCTCCCTGAAGGGCCTGTGCCCGTTCCACGACGAGAAGACGCCGTCGTTCCACGTCCGGCCCCAGCTCGGGGTCTGGCACTGCTTCGGCTGCGACGAGGGCGGCGACGCCATCGCCTTCGTCATGAAGATCGACCACCTCGGCTTCACCGACGCCGTCGAGCGGCTGGCGGCGAAGGCGGGCGTCCAGCTGCGCTACGACGAGCTGTCGGGCGGGCGCCCGAGCGGGCCCCGGCAGCCCGTCGGACAGCGGCAGCGGCTCGTCGACGCCAACGCCGCCGCCGAGCGCTGGTACGCCGAGCAGCTGATGGGCGGCGAGGCGGCGCCGGCCCGCACCCTGCTCGCCGAGCGGGGCTTCGACCGGGCCGCCGCCGAGCAGTTCGGGGTCGGCTACGCCCCACGGGCGGGTGAGGAGCTCGTGCGGCACCTGCGCGGGCGCGGCTTCACCGACGACGAGCTCGTCACCGCCGGCCTCGCCGGGCGCAACCAGTCCGGCCGGCTGTACGACCGCTTCCGCGGCCGGCTGCTGTGGCCGATCCGCGACGTCACCGGCGACACCGTCGGCTTCGGTGCCCGCAGGCTGTACGACGACGACCGCATCGAGGCGAAGTACCTCAACACCCCCGACAGCCCGCTGTACCGCAAGTCGCAGGTGCTCTACGGCGTCGACCTCGCCAAGCGCGACATCGCCCGCGAGCGGCGTCTCGTCGTCGTCGAGGGCTACACCGACGTCATGGCTGCGCACCTCGCGGGGGTCACGACCGCGGTCGCGACGTGCGGCACCGCGTTCGGCGAGGAGCACGCCCGCCTCGCCCGGCGCCTCATCGGCGACGTCACCGCCACCGGGGAGGTCGTCTTCACCTTCGACGGCGACGCCGCCGGGCAGAAGGCCGCGCTGCGCGCGTTCGCCGCCGACCAGCAGTTCGTCGCCCGCACCTTCGTCGCGGTCGAGCCGAGCGGCAAGGACCCGTGCGACCTGCGGCAGAGCGAGGGCGACGCCGCGGTCCGGGCGCTGGTGGAGCGTCGTGTCCCGATGTTCGAGTTCGCGATCCGCTCGACGTTCGCCGACGTCGACCTCGACACCGAGGAGGGACGCCTCGCCGGCCTCGACCGGGCCGCCCCGATCGTCGCCGCGATCAAGGACCGAGAGCTGCGGCACCGCTACGCGGTCAACCTCGACCGCTGGCTCGGCTTCCTCGACGAGCGCTTCGTCGTCTCCCGGGTCGCGCGAGCCGCCCGTGGCGGTCCGGGAGCAGAGGGCGGACGTCCCGCGCCGTCGCGGGCCGAGGCCGACGACCCCGTCGCGACGACGGAGCGGTTCGCGCTCGCGTGCGCGCTGCAGGTGCCCGACCACGTGGGCGCGCAGGTCGACGCCCTCGGCGAGGAGGCGTTCACCGTCCCGACCCATCGGGTCGTGCACGAGACGATCCTCGCCTCCGGCGGGGCGACCGGGCGGACCGGTGCGGAGCTGCTCGAGGCCGTCCGGCAGGTCGCCCCGTCGACCGTGCAGCCCCTCCTCACGCGGCTGGCGGTCATGGACCTGCCGGCGGGGGAGAAGGAGCTGCCCCGGTTCGCGCGCATGGCCGTGGCGAAGATCGCGGAGATCGAGGCCAACCGGGTCGTCATGGACGCGCTGCGACGGCTCAACCGGCTCGACCGCGGCACCGACCCCGACGCCTACGAGCAGGCGCAGAAGGTGCTGCTGGAGGCGCAGGCGCGGCAGCGCCGGCTGCGCGACCAGGCCCTCGGCGGCGAGGCGTGAGTGTCTTCGCGCGCGCCCCGCGGCTGCCCGAGCCGGTCGTGCGCGCCGCGTCGCTGGAGCCGGGGGAGCGGGTGCTCGCGGTCTCGCGGGTCGAGGGCGGTTGGACGTTCGCGACCACCCACCGCCTCCACGTCGTCACGACGCTCGGCGCCGACGGGGCGCCCGACACGGCACGCGCCGTGCGCTGGGTCGACGTCCGGACGGCGACGACCGTGCCGGAGGAACGCCTGCTCGACGTGAGGCTCGTGGACGGGGCGCGGTGGGCCGTGCCGGTCGGCCACCGGCCCCGGCGGCTCCCGGAGACCGTGCGGGAGCGGGTGCAGAACAGCGTCGTGCAGACCTACAGCGTCGACGTGGGCCGTGGGCGCTCGGTCCACGTCGTCGCGCGCCGCACCCCGGAGGAGCAGGTGTCGCTGCAGGTGAGCGCCGACCGCGGCGTCGACCTGTCGGAGCCGGAGGTCGCGACCTCGGTCGCGCGGGCGCGCGACGCGCTGCGCCGGGAGCTCGGGCTGCCCGACTGAGCGTCCCCGAGGCCGCCGGGCGTGGTCCAGGCGTGGTCCGGGCGGGCAGTCGCCGGGTGATAACCTCGTCCGGCGTCGGCCCGGGGGCGACCTCGACGGCCGTTGCGGTCCCGCATAGCTCAATTGGCAGAGCAGCCGGCTGTTAACCGGCAGGTTGTTGGTTCGAGTCCAACTGCGGGAGCCCTCGAGGCTCTCAGGCGGAAGCGCGGTCCTCGCCGGCGAGGGCGCCCACGACCTCCTCGCACTGCGGCACGCCGGTGCGGTGCGCCCGGAGCCGGTGGAAGCACGACGGGCACGGCTGCTCGAACCACTGCGTGGGCCGCGGCCACCGCTGACGGGGCGAAGGCTCCTGCTCGGGCGAGCAGTAGCGGCAGTCCGGGCACGGCGTCACGTCGAAGACGCTAACGGTGGGGGCGGACACCCGTCGAGACTCTGCACGCAGGATGTGGACGACGGCGTGTTGCCGTTCGGTAACGTGGCGTCGCGGTCGTCGTCGGCGGCAGCGGGGCAGTAGCTCAGTCGGTCAGAGCAGCGGACTCATAATCCGTCGGTCGTGGGTTCAAGCCCCACCTGCCCCACCGCACGTTTGTCCGTCCGGAACGGCCGACGGAGCCCGTCGAGGACCAGGAGTCGGGTGACCCACCAGGCACGCCACCACGCGGCGAACAACGGGGCCCGCGAGCGGCGGGCGAGCCGGCCGACGTCGAAACCCGACCGTCCGGGGTCACGACCGTCCCCGTACCCGTCGAGGCCGACGACGAGGCGGCGGTCGTCGCGGTGGTGGCCATCAGTCGGTGTGGGTCGAGCGCGCGACCCGCAGCAGCGCCTGCCCGACCCCCTCGATGCGACCGAAGGCCCGCGACAGCTCCCAATGCAGCTCCTCGTCCGGGTACTCCGACACCCGCGACACCACGGCGGACAGGTCGTCGAGGAGGCGGGCGATGTCGGCGGACGTCTTCGCGACGTGCTCCCACACCTCCTCGCCCGACCGGACACCGAGGGCGCGGGCCCAGACGACGACGTCCGCCCTCGACGAGCCACCACCACTGGCGGTCGAGAGGCCGAGGTCGGCGCTCATCAGGCCGCCTCAGACGAGGCCGAGCCCGACGAGCTGGTCGTCGAGCTGGACGTGGACGAGCCAGGCCGGCGGGTTGAGCCCGGGACGGGGGCGGCGATGCCCTCGGCGGACCAGTACTCCACCAGCGCGCCGGTGGTCTTGATGACGCGGACCTCGACCCGCAGGTTCTCGAACGCGATCGGCCCAAGCGCGGTCACCTCCGGGCGGTCGTAGGCCGGCACTGTCACAGACGCCACGACGCTGCTCGTGCGCCCGTACTGCACCTGCTGGTACATCACCTCCACACCCCAGACCGGCATCCCCGTGTCCTCATCCCGGGACTGCTGGTCGCTCTGGGCGCGGCCACCGCCGGGGGTCTCCACCCAGTCGAACCGAGCGTCCACCACCCCTGTCGCCACCATCGGCTGCTTGCTGCTGTCCACCACGTACGCAGGCATCGCCCGCTCCTCTCGGTCAGGGGCCGGAAGTGGCCCGAGCCCAGAGGACCGCGGACGGATGGGACGTCGACACCGTGTGGAGGGACGTCACAGGACGTCCTGTTCTGCTACAAACGTCCCATTGCGTCCTGAGGGGGTCGGATGAGCAACGAGCGTCTTCGTGCAGCCGTGGTGGGGAGCGGCCAGAGCGTCGCGACGGTGGCCGAGCAGGTCGGGGTGGACCGCAAGACGGTGGAGCGGTGGATCGTGTCCGGTCGGGTGCCGCACCGCACCCACCGAGTAGCGGTGGCGCAGCTGCTCGGTGAGGACGACGTGTTCCTCTGGCCGGAAACAGCGGCGGACCCGCGGACCGTGTCGGCGAGCCAGGCAGAGTTTGTCGCGATCCACCCGAACCGTGGGTCGGTGAGTATCGACACCTGGTGCTCGCTGCTCGACACCGCCGCCGAGTCGATCGACCTGCTCGCCTTCGCCGGCAGCTTCCTGCACGACGCCGTCCCCGAGTTCGACGACCGACTCGTCAGCGCCGCCCGACGCGGTGTCCGGGTGCGGCTGCTGTTCGGTGACCCGGACGGTGAGGCAGCAGCGCGCCGCGGCCAGGAGGAGGGCATCGGTGAACTGCTCGCCGCTCGCTGCCGGCTGACCTGGGCGTACCTTGCGAAGATCCTCGGCACCCCTGGCGTCGAGGCCCGCATGCACGACACAACGCTCTACACGTCGATGTTCCGCTTCGACGAGACCCTGCTGGCCAACCCCCACACCTTCGGCACCGCCGCCAGTCACTCACCCGTACTGCACCTGCGGCGGATCGACGGAGGCCGACTGTTCACGAACTACCTCAGCTCCTACGAACGCGTCTGGGAGCGCGCGCGCGTAGCCTCCTGAGCCATGGCACGCAGGGACTTCATCGACGACCCCGACGCCCCGCCCGCGAACAGCGTCGTGCCGTCCGTGGTGGCCGTCGTCCTCGACGAGCAGGGCCGGCTGCTCTTGATCCACAAGACCGACAACGACCTTTGGGCCCTACCCGGCGGCGGACATGAGATTGGGGAGTCCATCGCGGACACCGTCGTCCGCGAGGTCAAGGAAGAGACCGGCTACGACGTCGAGGTCACCGACATCAGCGGCACCTACACCAACCCACGCCACGTCATGGCCTACGACGACGGCGAGGTTCGCCAGCAGTTCTCCATCTGCTTCCGCGCCCGACTCACCGGCGGCAGCGCAATGACCAGCAGCGAGTCCAAGGCCGTGAAGTGGGTCAACCCAGGCGACCTTGAAGCGCTGCCCATGCACCCCTCGATGCGCGAACGCATCCGCCACGGTCTACGTGACGACGGACAAGTCCACATCGGCTGAGGCCAACCGCGCTTCTACCCGCCGGACCGACTGCACCAGCTCAGCACGGGAGCGCAGCACGGCCCGATGCACCGGATCGTGCTCGTTGTAGCGAGACAGGATCTCCGCGATCCGCTCCTCCACAGCAACCGGGCTGCCGTCCGGGCCGGTCGTCATGTCGCAGAAGTTGAGCGCGTCGAGTTCACCGGCATCCGGCTCGACGAACTGCTGCAACTGGTCGCGAAGGCCCCGCTCTTCGGCCTCAACGACCGCACCCGAATGGAATGCGACGAGCGACACGATCGCTGGGGTCCAGGCGCGGCTGGCCAGCCATGTCGCTCCATCGAGTGGGTGGAAGCCTGTTTCGGCGGCGACCGCGGCGTAGCCGACATCATGCAGCCATGCCGCATCGACTACATGGCCGCCCAGACCCAGAACGCGCGCGATGAACTCCGCGCGGGCACCGACCCGGCGCACATGTGCCAGTCGAGCGCCGGACCCGGCCAAAGCCGCCTCCGCCACCCTCCGCGCCACCGAGAGCCCGCCAACCGACACCCCAACGACGGTAGCGCGGACAACCCCTTCCTCGGAGGATGACGGAGCGCTCGTCAGCAGCGAGAACCCTGATCGAACCCCACAGCGTCAGTAGTGCCAGGCCGGCCCGGCGGACCCGGCTTAGGTCGGGGTGTCAGGTTCGACCGCCCTGGGAGCTGCAGCCGAGTGAGCCAGTGCCTCCGTTAGCGGTGCCGAAACGAAAGACGAGGGCCACAAGCCGTGGGAGGGTTTGGGCATGGCGGCGAAGGGGAGTCCCGACTGGAACGCGATGGTCGACTTGGAGTTGGCCGCCAAGAACCTCGAACGCGAAGCGTACGGCGACTGGTACCGAGACCCATGGGGGTGGCCCGAACTCCGGTTCGCCGTCAAGAAAGCGCGAGGCCGTATACATGATCGGCTGTCCGGGAGCGGCACCTTCCAGGTCGCGCTTGTTGACGTCCCAAAGGAGAACTTTGGATCGCGGCCGGCGATGGTCATGGACCCTCTTGATCGACTAATCTACACGGGCGTTGTGGACGCCCTGAGCGCCAAACTGATTGGCGACCTGTCTAATGATGCATTCGGGTGGCGCCTGCATAGAGGGAATTACGCGAAGGGCCACTATGCGCGAAATGCTGACGAGTGGAGTTACTTTCGCGGTCATATTGGCGACCTAAGCGGCAAGTATGAGGCGGCCCTAGTCACGGATATTGTCTCCTGCTTCGCTAACGTATCCATGACTGCTGTCAAGGATGTTGTTCATTCTCGTGCGGGGTCGGGCTTGCTGCCCGACCGTCTGCTCGGACTGGTGGAATCGTGGGACAACGTGGCGGGCCGACGCGGTCTACCGCAGAGATCAAGCGCTTCGGCTGTGCTCGCCAACGCTGTCCTTTCTTCCATGGACCACGTTCTGAGCAATCACGCAAGGGTTGTGAAACGCAAGAGGCGGAAAGACCCTAGCCACGTGAGCGCGGCCCGCTGGATGGACGACATGTGGCTGTTTGGTGCTGACGCTGGTCGCTTGCGCCAGGCTCAGTTCGCACTGCAGGAAGAGGCGCGGTCGCTAGGACTGGATCTGAACTCTGGCAAGACGGAGCTCCTGGAAGGCGCCGAGGTCGAGGAGCGTGTGCTAGAAATCGAGCACAGTGCCGTTGACACAGCTCTTGGCTTCAGCCTCATTGTCGGGGGAGAGGAGATTTCACGGAATATCGAACCTCTGGAAACCCTGCTGGAGAGACTCATCGCCCAAGGCGAGACGGCCAGCCGCACCTCGATGCGCTTTGCCACCAGCAGAATGCGATGGCACACTGTCTTCGATAGAGTTCCCGATTTGCTAGAGACGGCGGAACGCATGCCGCACGCTGCGGACCATCTTTCGCGCTTGTTCCGTGATGCGGTCGCCCCGGGCGACTACGAAGAGTGGTTCCTTGCGCACGTCAAATCTCACTGGGCGACGTTCGAATGGTCTACAGCTGCGTTTGGAACGACTCTACCGTCCACAAGAAGGCCTCGAACAAAGACGCTGAACCTGTTCGAGCGGTTCGTCTCTGAGGCCCGAGTACAACTCCCACTGTTTGCCTTGGCCGCTCAGCGTCTAGCAGCTTGGGACCCGAACCGGTGTAGGCGGGCGGCGCGAGAAGCAGTGACAACCAACGCAAATCCGCACTATCGCCGGGTGGTTGCCCTGGCCGCTGTGGGAGCTAGGGAACCTCGCACCGTCGTCAGGGGATGGTTGAAGGATCAGGAGGAGAACCGACTGACACTAGACATGCTGGAAGCTCAGAACTTCGCGCCGGCCAAGGTGGTCGAAGATTTCTCTGGGCTCGACGAGACTGACTGAATTGACCTGTCACCCAGGTCATCAGGTGGGCCGCATGACCAGCGAGCTCCCTCCAGTCTGCAGCCGGCGGCGCCGCCTCGGTCCAGGCTGCTTCATTGGCCTCTATAGGATCAAGCCGCCGCGCATCGCGCGGCGGCGCCGGGCATGCGGCCTAGGGGCCGTTCCGGGCCCCGCCGCGCGACGCGCAGCCAAGGACTGATTGAGGCGCAGAAGGCAACCGACACGTAGGAGATGTTTATGGACCCCGACCTCGCAGTACCCGCGATCTCCAGTGGTGCATCCATCCTTGTCGCTGTCATATCGGCGGCCACAGCGATCATAATCGCCAACCGTGCAAATAGTCGCACGCTAGTCCAGGCGGAGCGGAACGATGCCACCAGCGAGAAGTTGAAGATGCTGGAACTCGAGTATTCGCGTGAACGCGATCGTGAATCGACTCTCAATGAGCTTGAGATGCGTCTTGCAAATCAGAAACTAGAAACCTTCACCCCCATGTTGGAACTAATGGAAGACGCGCTCTACAAGCGGATTAATCTGGATGACCCAAAGCAGCTACGCAACTTTGTCTCAAAGACGAGTCGTTTTGCCATGTGGGTGAATCTGATTGGAAGTGATGAGGTGGCTCGGAGCTACGCATCGTTCCAGCAAGCAACCTATGCCTCCGCGCCCCCGAACGTCCTCCTATGGCACTACGCCGACTTCCTCCTTGCTGCGCGACGTGATCTTGGGTACGCGGCAACTATGCTCGGGCGCCCCGACATGCTCAAATCTCTGCTGCGGGACTTCTACTCGGCGTCGATGGAAAGGAAGTTGAGTCGTCCCCTGAGCGAGGTAGTCGAGGACAGCGGGTGGACCCCACCGTGGGGAAAGACCTAACTCTGCCGGGTCGATTCCCGGTCCCTACGATTTCGATGGCGCTTCCTTTATCTCCTTGCCTTTTTCATCGCGGTGAGTCTTCCGCAAACTGGAGAAGAGTCCGACGACCCCCAGGAGCAGCCAGAAGCCAACAAACAGCCAGAAGAACCGCCACCATCCGCCCAGGGATTCGATTAAGGCGCCGGCGGCGATGCCTGACACTAGAATGAAGACTGCAACGCCCACTCCGGTCATGTCTCTGCGGAGAACTTCCTCTGTCTCAATTAGTCGCGCAAGGCGACGATCTACAAATTTCGATAGATCGTCACGTACTTGGCTTTCTCGCGGCAATTTCTCAAGAATCTCTAGATCGAGCTTCAGTGCGGCCCTTTGTCCTCCGCCCCTTCGAGCAGAGGAAACCCCGGCCCCGATGGCGCCGATAAGCGCAACCAGGGCAGCCATAATCTGGTCGACTGTCATGGGCCCAGTCTGTCGCTCGAATGGTCTGCGCCGAAGATAGACACTCCCGGGGCTCCGCCCCGAACCCCGGGCCTCGGCTCCGGGATGCGTGGAGGCGCACCAGGGCGGCGATCCCGTCGCGCCGACCGTCCGAAGGGTCAGCCACCCGGGCGCCGGTCTGCAAGGACCTTCGGCCGCTTCGCGGTGACTACGTCATCCCTGCCAGCCCGGCGCCCGGGTGGCTAAGCGACCCGCGGCCGACGCGACGGGATCACCACCCAGGCGACAGGTAGGGGAAGCCCCCGAATGGTCGAGTTGGCGCACTGGCGCCGCCTGCGGTCGTTGGGCACATCCAGGGCACAAGAGTGGCCGAGAGACCGTCAATGGCTGTCAGACTCCGACAAGCATTTTCCCAGGTCAAGCCCTATGTCGACCCACGCCAGCAAGCCGCGGAACCCCCCTACCTCCGCCTCCTAATCCGTCGGTCGTGGGTTCAAGCCCCACCTGCCCCACCGCGGCGACGTCGTGGCCGAGCCCGCCGGGATCACATGCCCGGGTTCACCCGGAAGCCCGCGTCCTCCTCACGCCCGCAGCGACGGCACTCCAGCCACGAGCCTCCGGGCCCCCGGCGGCCACGCCACCGATGGAGACCGAACCTGCACAACAGACGTCCGACCATGACGGCCTCCTCGACGGCCCACCCACAGGGGCAGTGCGGCCCGTCAAGGGTGCTCCTCCGGCTCCCAGGGGTCAACGACGGAGCGAGGAAGGCGACCACCGCTCCGTCCGGCGGGTGGTGAGGAGCAGGCCGGCGCCCACCGGAGCCGCGATCACGGCCAGCCCGGCAGCACAGGCGGCGACCACGAGGAGCAAGGGCACCGCTGCGCACTCGTCGTCCAGCGGAGGCGGGGTGCGGTATGCCAGATACCCGTTGCCCTGCGGGTCGCTGAGGCCCGGGTCGTCGAGCAGGAACGCGGTCTCGGGGTCGCCGGGCAGGTACGCGACGGTGACGACCTCTCCGACCTCCGGGAGGCGGTCGCGGTGGATCAGCTCGACCCACGTCACGACGCGCTGGCGGCCCGCCGCCTCGAACACGACGTCGGCGGTCGACCGCCGGGACCCGTCGGGCTTGCGCCACATGTCGACGTCGAGCACCTCGGCGTCGCGTCGTCCGACGACGCTCGGCGGCAGGTCGAGGTCCTCGCCGGACCACGCCCGCGAGGTGCACTGGTACCAGCCCGTGCTCACCCACACCGCGACGAGGGCCACCGCAGCGACGAGCGCCAGCACCGCGACGGCCGCGAACACGGCTCCTCCCGACCTGCGGCTCACGGCGAACGTCACCCGACCCGGTGGGTCGCGGCCCGCGGTCGCGCCCGCAGGTGCGCGCGCTGGCCCTGTCGACCGAAGAGCACGAGCAGCTCGACCGGCTCGTCGTCCGCGGGGGCGAACCAGTGCGGCGTCCGCGTGTCGAACTCCGCGGCCTCGCCCGGGACGAGCACGACGTCGTGGTCGCCGAGCACGAGCCGCAGCCGTCCGTCGAGCACGTAGAACCACTCGTACCCCTCGTGCGACTGCGGGTCGGGCTCGCGGCTGCGCGCCTGCGGATGCATGACGAGCTTGTAGGCCTGGATCCCGCCGGGACGCCGGGTGAGCGGCAGCATGGTGAGGCCGTGGTGCTCGACCGGGCGGAGGGTGACGCGGGGGTCGCCGGTCGGTGGGGCGTCGACGAGCTCGTCGAGGCTGACGCCGTGGGCGCGCGCGAGCGGCAGCAGGAGCTCCAGCGTCGGCCGGCGGGTGCCCGACTCGAGCCGGGACAGCGTGCTCGTCGAGATGCCGGTCGCTGCCGACAGCTCGGTGAGGGTCGTCTCGCGGCGTCGTCGCAGGGCCCGCAGTCGCGGGCCCACAGCGGACAGCACGCCGTCGGGCTCGTCGGTCACGGCTCAAGTTTGCCACTTCGGCAAGGAACTTTGCCCTCGCGGCGGACGCGCCTCCATCGTCGGCGCAGGAGGTGGTCGACGTGACCGATCAGATGGTGCCCGGACCCGAGGTGTCCGACGGGCTGGACGAGAGCTACGACGTCGTCGTCGTGGGAGGAGGATCGGCCGGTCTGAGCGCCGGCCTCATGCTGGGCCGCGCCCTGCGGCGCGTCGCCGTCGTCGACGCCGGCGCCCCCCGCAACGCGCCCGCGCACGAGGTGCACGGCCTGCTCGGCCGGGACGGCACGCCACCCGCCGAGCTGCTCGCGCGCGGCAGGTCCGAGGTCCGGCGCTACGGCGGCCACGTCGTCGTGGGCACCGTCGGGCAGGTGAGCGGCACCGACGGTGCCTTCACGGTCGACCTCGCCGACGGCAGGACGACCCTCGCCCGCAAGCTGCTCGTCACGACCGGTCTCGCCGACGAGCTGCCGGACGTCGCCGGGCTGCGCGAGCGGTGGGGCCGCGACGTGCTGCACTGCCCGTACTGCCACGGCTGGGAGGTGCGCGGCCAGGCCATCGGGGTCGTCGCGTCGGGACCGATGGCCCTCCACCAGGTGCTGCTGTTCCGGCAGTGGAGCGACGACGTCACCCTCTTCACCCACACGCAGGACGCGCCGTCCCCGGAGGACGCCGAGAGGCTCGCCGCCCGCGGCATCGGCGTCGTCGAGGGACGCGTGGCCTCTGTGGAGGTCCGCGACGACCGGGTGACCGGGCTCCGGCTGGCGGACGGCACGCTCGTCGCGCGTGAGGCTGTCGTCGTCGGGACGTACATGCGGGCGCGTGCGGACCTGCTCGGCGCCCTCGGCCTCGAGGCCGTGCCGCACCCGAGCGGGACGGGTGAGCACGTGCCCGCCGACCCCGTGGGACGCACCGCCGTGCCGGGGGTGTCGGTCGCAGGGAACGTCACGGACCTCACAGCCCAGGTCGGTGCCGCCGCGGCGGCCGGGGCGATGGCCGCCGCGGTGCTGAACGCGGACCTCGTCACGGAGGAGACCGCCACGGCCGTCCAGGCAGCGAGGACGAGCCGGGTCGCCTGACCGGCGCGGGCCCGCGGCGACAACCCGCCGTCGGCGGTAGCGTTCCCACGGCGGCGCGGACCGGAGGTGGTCGGCTCATGGCGGAGACCGGTAGGGGCTTCTGGCACAGCGCGCCCGGCGTCATCACCGCGGTCGCCGCTCTCCTCACCGCTGTGGGCGGGTTGCTCGGCATCCTCTTCCAGTACGACGTGCTCCCACCCGGGGGCCGTGCCGCAGACGCCGGTCCGCCCGCCGCCGCGCCGGCGGTGGTCGCGACGTCCGACGACGCCTCGGATCCTCACGGCGCGGCAGCTGCGACGGCCTCGGGGTCCTCGGCGCCCGACGCCGACCCGCCGCTCGTCCCCTGGACCGACGCCAGGGCGTCCCTGGTACGCGACGACGGGACCACCCTCGACGTGCGGGCCATGACGGTGGGCCTCACGTGCGACCGTCAGCGGCTCGCGTTCGTGGACGGTCGCACCATCCAGCTGGAGGACGTGAGGTCCATCCGCATCGACGCCGTCTTCACCGAGTCCCCGGGCTTCGCCGACGCCACCGTCGAGCTGCTCGACGGGACGGTCCTGACGGAGTCGGTCCTGACCCGGAACTGCCCGGTGGCCGCCGCCGATGAAAGGGGCACGGTGTCGGTGCCGGTGGCGGACGTCGCCCGGATCGACTTCCTCCGCTGACGCGAGTTACGGCGTCAGGGAGCCGGGACCGCCTCGACGACGACGTTGTCCCGGTAGGACGCCGCCGCCCGGTCGAACTCCCCGCCGCACGTCACGAGACGCAGGACGGGCACGGGGGAGGGGCCGTAGACCTCGTCGGTGGGGAACTCCTCCTTGGGGAACTGCTGGACGCTGCTCACGACGAAGGCGGCCATGGAGCCGTCCTCGAGCGTCACGGCGACCGCGTCGCCGGGCGCGAGCTCACCGAGGCGGGTGAAGACGGCGACGCCGTCTGCGGAGTCGACGTGACCGGCGATGATCGAGGGGCCGCGCGCGCCGGGCACCGCGCTGGCGGTGAACCAACCGGCGTCGTCGGGGTCGTCCGGCACCTCCAGGGTCCCGTCCGCCTCGGTGCCGAGCTCGATGAGCCGGGTCTCGAGGTCGATCGCGGGCACGCTGAGACCCACGGGCCGCAGCGGTGCCGTGACGGCGACGCCGGGGTCGACCGGCCCGATCGTCGTCCGTGCCGGCGCGGGGGCCGACGGGGACGTCGCGGCCGGGTCGGCGGGCACCCGCGCCGACCGCGCAGCGGCCGCGGACGGTGACGGTGACGGTGACGATGCCGGGGAGGGCGTCGCCGCGGTGACCGCCCTCGACCCCTCGGGGCTCGGCGACGCCGCAGGATCGGCCTCGAAACCACCCGCCGCGAGGGCGAGCAGGCTCCCGAGCCCCACCGTCGCCGCGACGACGACCGCTGTGAGGAGCGTCTGGCGGCGCACCGCGCCCGGCACCGGGTCGGCGCGGTGGCGCGCCTGCCCGGTCACCTGGTCGCGGGCGGCTCCGCGCGGCGTCGGGCCGGCCGCGCGAGCGGGACGGCCGCCAGCAGCACGAGGAGCGCCCCCGCGGCGAGTGCGGCGAGGACGACGCCCGCGGACGGGCCGGGGCCGCCCGCGCCGTCGGCGAGGCCGCCGAGGCCGGTGGCGGCGGCCCCGACCGGGACCGTGCCGACCCCGCCCGCGTCGAGGACGGCCTGCAGCTGCAGCCCGTCGTCGCCGTCGAGGACGAGGAGGGTGTAGACGTCGCCCGCGTCGAGGTCGACCTCGCTCTCGCCGCTGGCGCCGTCGCCCTCGGCCCGCAGGGTCCACGGACCCGCCGGTGCCTGCGTGTAGTCCGTCGCCTCGCCGAGCCGGGCGGTGCCGAGCGCCGGGCCGTCGACCGCCGACACCTGCGCGGTCGGTGCCTCGAGGGACGCCCCGAGCAGGCGGACCCGGGCCGTGCCGTCCGCGGGGCGGGTCAGCTCGTCCTCGAGCAGCTCCAGGCTCGGGTCGTCGCTGGAGCCCAGTCCGGCCACCGTGTACGCCTGGCCTGCCGTGAGGTCGAAGGTGAGGCTGAGCACCGGGTCGCTCGACGGGTCGGAGCCTGCAGGCCGCAGGGCGACCGCGTACCGACCGGGAGGGAGGGCCTCGTACCCGCCGACCGCGCCGTACGACGCGGTGATCTCGAGGACGGGTGCCAGCGCCTCGGGGTCCCCCTCGCCGGAGAACGGCGACAGCCGGACGTCCATCGCGCCGAGGTCCGGCACGAGGTGCGCCGCCCGGAGGTACGCCGTCGCCGTCGACGCCCCGGCCGCCCCCACCGGCAGGAGCACGACGGCGACCGCGGTGGCGACCACGAGCGCCGCGGCACGCAGCGCCCGGGGGCGGGACGAGCCGGACGCGCTGGCGCGGACGGCGGGGCTCGGTCGGGCCACGGGGTCTCCTCGGGGTCACGTGTGGTGGTACGGCCGGCGGATGCCGGCCCATCATGTGACGCTACGTCGCCGCGCACCATCCCGGATGGCCCCGACGCGCGGGACCGCCTCGGAACGTGACGCAGCACGTACCGCCTGTGAGCAGGAGAGACGGTGAGGTCCTCCAGCCGGCGCATCGAGTTGGCGCCCCGCACCCGACTGGCCCATCATCACGGGGCGTGATCATCCGGGGTCGCGCGTCGAGGAGGTGGCGATGGGCGGCATCGACGTCGTGGTGTCCGTCGCGACCTTCGGGCTCGGTCTCCTCGTCGGCTGGTTGTGGTGGGGGCGGCGGTTCGTCGTCGCCCGCCTCACGCGGGAGCAGGCCGAGTCGTTGGCCGAGGCGCGCCTGGAGCGCGAGACCGCAGCCCGCGAGGCGGCGGCCGCCCCGTCGGTCATCGACCTCCGTGAGGCCCACGAGACGCCCGAGCGGGCGCAGCGGCCCGGCGCGTGAACCGGCGCGGGTGGCCGATCCGCTACCACCTGCCGCGGGAGCGTCGCGCCTGGCCGGTGGTCCTCGTCGCCGTCGTCGGGCTCCCCGGCCTCCTCCTCGTGCAGGAGCTGCCGGAGCTGCTCGCCGGTCCGGCCTCGGCGGGCACGGCGGCACCCGCGGGGTCGGCCACGCCGACCGCCGACCAGGTCGAGGACCAGGGCGAGGACGAGGCGCCGTCAGCGGTCGCGACCACCGCCGACCCGGACGTCGCGAGCGGGCCGTCGACCGCCCCGACGGACCTCGCATCCTCGCCCGACACGCCCTCCCCGCCGGCCTCCGACCCCCTCGTGGTGACCTTCGGCGTCGGCGAGGTCGCGCCCTCCGAGGCGGGCGTCGCGGCCCTGCGGCAGCTCGTGGGTGACACACCCGGCGCGACCGACGGCCAGGTGGGTCTCGTCGTGACGGGATACGCCGAGCCGAGCGGCGACGAGGTCCTCGAGGAGCAGCCGTCGCTGGCACGGGCGCAGGAGGTCGCCGCCGTGCTCGTCTCGCTCGGCGTGCCGGAGCGGCAGGTCAGCGCCGACGCGGGAGGCGCCGCCGCGCCCGGTGCGCCGGAGGACGGCCGGGTCGCGACGGTCGCGGTCGGGCCGTGAGGTCCCTCACGACGCGCTGACGGCGGGCTCCCGGGCCCGGAGCAGGACGGCATCGAGCGCCTGGCGGACGTCGGCGACGAGGTCGCCAGGGTGCTCGAGACCGACCGACAGCCGCACGATCCCGTCGCCGGGCCTGGCGCCCGCCTCGACGGGGCGGTGCGTGAGGGCGGCCGGGTGCTGGACGAGCGAGTCGACCCCGCCGAGCGACACCGCGTGCGTGAACAGCCGGAGCGCGGCGATGAACCCCGACGCGGCGGCGAGCCCGCCGTGCAGCTCGAGCGCGAGCATCGCCCCGGGGCCGTGCATCTGCCGCGCGACGACGCCGGTCGTGTCGAGAGCGGGGGAGTGCACTCGGGCGACCGCCGGGTGGTCGACGGCCGCCTCGACCACCGCGAGGGCGCCGGCCTGCTGCGCCCGGACCCGCACCGGGAGCGTCGCCAGCCCGCGGTGCAGCAGGTAGGCGCCGAGCGGGTGGAGCAGCCCGCCGGTCACGGCCCGGACCCGCCGCAGCCCGGCCGCGTGCTCCTCGCTGCACGCGACGACGCCCCCGACGACGTCGCCGTGGCCACCGAGGTACTTCGTCGCGCTGTGGAGGACCATGGCGGCGCCGTGGTCGAGCGGGTTCTGCAGGACGGGCGTGGCGAAGGTGCCGTCGACGACGACCGGCACCGTGCCGGAGTCGCGCACGAGCGCGGCGATGTCGACGAGGTCGAGCGTGGGGTTCGCCGGGGTCTCCGCCAGCACCATCGCCGTGTCGGGGCGGACCGCACCCGCGACCTCGTGCGCCGAGCAGAACGTGACCTCGGTGCCGAGCAGGCCGGTGGCGAGCAGGTGGTCGCTCCCGCCGTACAGGGGCCGGACGGCGACGACGTGACGGCGACCGCTGCCGGTCGTCAGCGCGAGGACGGTCGCGGACAGGGCGGCCATGCCGGAGGCGAAGGCCACCGCCGACTCCGCGTGCTCGAGGCGGGCGAGCGCCTCCTCGAAGCGGGCGACCGTGGGGTTCCACAGCCGCTGGTACACGTGGCCGCCCTCGGGCACGGGAGGACCGCCACCCGCCATGGCCTCGTACGAGGCGCCCCCGGCGTCCACGTCTGGCAGCGGGTACGTGGAGGACAGGTCGAGCGGCGGGGCGTGCACCCCGAGCTCGCCGAGGTCGTCGCGGCCCGCGTGGACGGCGAGGGAGTCCGGGTGGAGGCCGGGGAAGGGCTGCGACGACGCTGTCATGCGGCCAGGATTTCGCAGACCCTGCGGTCCACGGCACCCTGTGCGCAGAAGACACGCGTGAAAGCGGTCCTCGGCGAAGGATCCACGAAAGGAGCGAGCGTGTCGCCACCGCGACCGAAGGACCTGCGGCCCGGCGCCCCGTCCCGGGGCGCGGACGCGCTCGACGGCACCGACCTCGCGATCCTCGCCGGTCTCGTCGAGGACGGTCGGGCCACCGGCGCGGCCCTCGCCGCCCGCGCGGGTGTCGCGGAGTCCACGTGCGCGGTGCGGCTGCGGAGCCTCGTCGAACGCGGCGTCGTCCGGCGGGTCGTCGCGGACGTCGACCCCGCAGCGCTCGGCTGTCCCCTACAGGCCGTCGTGAAGGTGCGCCTCGGCACCCACGACCGCGCGCACGTCGCCGCGATCTACGACCACCTCGTCCGGGTGCCGGGCGTCCTGCGTGTGCTCCACCTCGCGGGCGAGGACGACTTCCTCGTCGACGTCGTCGTCCAGGACGCGCAGCACCTCCGCGACCTCGTCCTCGAGCACGTCACGGGCCACCCGGCGGTGCGCCAGGTGGAGACGCACCTGGTGTTCGAGGAGCGGCGCGGCCCCGGCGCCGTGCCCGCAGCACCACCGCGCGGTACAGCACCCCGGCCAGCAGCACGGCGATCCCGGCCAGCAGGCTCGTGAGGGGCAGGGCCGCGACGAGCGCGACGCACAGCAGCGCGCCGAGCGCCTGGAGCACCCGCGGGTAGCGGCGGTGCGGTGCCGTCTGCGTCCACGCGCTGAGGTTCGCGACGAGGTAGTACACGAGGACCCCCGTCGACGACAGCCCGATCGACCACCGCAGGTCGCCCGTGGCGGCGAGGGCCGCGACGGCCACGACGACGACCGCCTCTGCGCGGTGCGGCACCTGGTGCACGGGGTGGACGACCCCGAGCCGGCGCGGCAGGTCGTGCCCCCGGGCCATCGCGAGGGTCGTGCGGGACACGCCGGCGAGGAGCGCCAGCAGCGCACCGAAGGAAGCCGCGGCGGCCCCCACGCCGACGACGACCGCCGCGCCCGGCACGCGACCGGCGGCGACCGCGTCCGCGAGCGGGGACACCGCCGCGGCGGTGGCGTCCGCCCCGAGCGTGGCGAGCAGCGTCAGGGCGACGGCCGCGTACACCGCGGCGGCGGTCGCGAGCGCGAGGAGGACGGCGCGCGGGATGGTGCGGGCCGGGTCCCGGACCTCCTCGCCGAGCGTCGCGACCCTCGCGTACCCCGCGAACGCGAAGAACAGCAGTCCGGCGGCCTGCAGCACCCCGTACGCGCCGTGCTCGCCCCACCCCTGTTCGAGCTGCGGGCCGAGTCCCGCGGCGCTCCGCGTGCCGGTGAGCGCAGCGAGCAGCCCGACGGCGAGGCAGCCGAGGACGACGACGAGGACCACGCGCGTCGCGCGCGCGGTGCGGGTGATGCCTCGGTAGCCGAGCGCCCCGGCGAGGAGGACGACGGCGACCGCGGCGGGCCGCTGCCACGGCGCCGGGACCGTGTAGGCGGCGACCGTGAGCGCCATGGCCGCACAGCTCGCGGTCTTGCCGACGACGAACCCCCAGCCCGCGAGGAAGCCGGGCCACGCGCCGAGGCGCTCGCGGCCGTAGACGTACGTCCCGCCGGACGTCGGGTACTGCGCGGCCAGCTGCGCGGACGACGTGGCGTTGCACACGGCGACCGTCGCCGCGAGCACGAGCGCGACGAGGACCGCCCCTCCGGCGGCAGCGGAGGCCGGGCCCCACACGGCGAACACGCCCGCGCCGAGCATCGAGCCCAGGCCGAGGGCGACGGCGTCGCCGAGCCCGAGCCGGCGCGCCAGGGCGGGTCCACCGCTCACGTGGCCCGACCCTATTCTCCGGCCATGAGCCCGACCCGCTACGGCGCGCAGTTCGGCCCGGACGTCACGTTCCTCGGTGTGCCCCGCTGCGACTGGCAGGACCCGGGGTCGATGAGCGGGGCGGACGTCGTGGTGCTCGGGGCGCCGTTCGACGGCGGCACGTCGCACCGGCCCGGCACCCGCTTCGGGCCGCAGGCCCTGCGGACCACCGACTACCTCGGGCACGACGGCTCCCGGCCGAGCCTCGCGCTGCGCGTCGACGGGCTGCGGGACCTCGACGTGCGCGACGCGGGGGACGTCGAGATGCCGCCGGGGGACATCGAGACGAGCCTGCAGCGCCTCCGCGGGGCGGTCGCGGCCGTGGCGCGCTCCGGCGCGGTGCCCGTCGTCCTCGGCGGCGACCACTCCATCACGTACGCGACCGGGCGGGGCACGGCGGACGTCCACGGGGAGGGGCGCGTGTCGATGCTCCACTTCGACGCGCACGCCGACACCGGCGACATCGAGTTCGGCTCGCTGTGGGGCCACGGCCAGCCGATGCGGCGCCTCATCGAGTCCGGCGCGCTGCGGGGTGACCGGTTCCTGCAGATCGGCCTGCGCGGCTACTGGCCGGGCCCTGAGACGCTCGCGTGGATGGCCGAGCGGCGGATGCGCTCCTACGAGATGACGGAGGTGGTCGACCGCGGCCTCGACGCCTGCCTCGACGAGGCGTTCGGCATCGCGACCGACGGCTGCGACGGGGTGTTCCTGTCCGTCGACATCGACGTCGCCGACCCCGGTCACGCGCCCGGCACGGGCACCCCCGAGCCCGGCGGGCTCACCGCCCGCCAGCTCCTCGACGCCGTACGACGGATCTGCTGGGAGCTCCCGGTCGTCGGGATGGACGTCGTCGAGGTGAGCCCGCCGTACGACCACGCCGACATCACCGCCGCCCTCGGCAACCGGGTCGTCCTCGAGGCGGTGTCGGCCATGGCCCGGCGGCGTCGCGAGGCCGCGGGCGAGACGTTCCCCTCGCCGTCCGCACCGCTGCTCGACGGCCGCTGAGCCGGGCGACGCCACAACCCGGGCGCCGCCACAACCCCTGTCCCGCAGGGGACGTAGACGCCGAGACGGCCGATCCGGCGCTATGGCCCCAGCGGCACAGCGGTTGTGGACGCGGACGCCGCGCGGGTGAGGGCGGTCGTCGGGGAACACCCACCCCGGGGAGTCCGTTACGGTGGACGTGCGGGTGTCGGGCCGCGAAAGCCCCGGGCTCCATCATTTGCCGCTACGAGCGGCCACACGCCGAGAGGCGCTTCCGGTCCGGCACCCGCCCCTCCGCCCGATGGAGGGCGCCCAGCCCTAGTCGAGGTCGTTGCGCCGCCACCGGCGCGCGCACGCCTCCAGGTGCTCGGCCGTCTGCACGAGCGCGGACGCCGACCGGGTGAGCCGCGCGGCGTCCAGCTCGGCGTCGAGGGCCTCGACGGAGTCCTCGCGCGCCTCGTCGTCGTGCCGCCGGTCGGCCAGCACGGCCCGCCCCACCGAGCAGACCCGTGCGAACGCGGCGGCCCGCTCGAACGTCACGTCGAGGTCGCCGGCGCCCACCCCCAGGAGGACCGCGTCGACCATGGCGGACACCTCGTCGGGGCCGGGGGGCTGGGCGACGCCCGCGACGACCTCCGACACGGGTAGCCGGGAGCGGCCGGCGTCGAACTCGCGGGCCGCCTGCGCCGGTGCGCGGCGCACGCCGGCCCGCAGTGCGAGCAGCCGCCACAGTCCGCCGGGCAGCGACACGGGCGCCGCGACCGCCCACAGCCGGGCCGCGGCGTCGAGCCCCTCGTCGGTGTCGACGGCGGCGGCCATGCGGGCACCCGCCTCGGGGTCGGAGCCGTCGCGCAGCCGGGCGACGACCGCGTGGGCGCTGGCGTGCGCCGCCTCCAGGCGCTCGGCGGGGTCGCTGTCGGACAGGGCGTTGACGGCCGCGGGCGACAGCGGGGCCGGCCGGCGGGGACGGTGGGTCACCGCACCACCCTGCTGCGCGACCCGCGCGAGAGCTCCCTGGCGGCGGACGCGACGAGGTCGGCGGCCTGCGCGAGCCGGGTGCGGCCGTCCGGGGTCGTCGCGGTCGCACTGAAGTAGCCGCGCGGACCGATGTGCGTCGCGAAGTCGTGCCGACGCACGACCACCCGACCCTCCCGCTTCGCGCGGTGCCAGGCGCCGACGCCGAGCGCGGTCCACCGCGAGGGGAACAGCAGGACGGGGAGCAGCTCCGCCGGGTCCCCCCACGACACGACGGCATGCACCCGCCGCACGCCGTGCAGGTCGGCGGACCCGTCGGCGAACGCCCCGAACGTCACGACGTCGACGGGCGCGCCGCCCAGCGCCCGGGCGACCTCGGAGGCCGAGCGCAGCGCCGTCTGCGCGCCCCCGCTGAGCCCGACGAGGACCACGGGGGTCCCGCCGCCGCGGCGGTAGCCGGCGGCGACGAGGTGGTCGACGACCGCGGTCGTGTGGGCCTCGGCGAGCCGGTCGCGGTAGCGGGGGTCGAGCGCGACGACGGCCTCCCAGACCCCGCGCGCCACGAGCCAGCGCCCGTCGGAGCGGTGCAGCCGACGCCACAGCGGTCCCGTCACGGGTCGCCGCCACGCCGGCTCCTGCGTGACGTCGCTCGGCATCACCGACAGCACGACGTGCCAGCGCGGCAGGCGGTCGGACACCGCGGCGGCGAGCGCCCGGCCGACGGGCGTCGTGCGCGCCTCGCAGCGGCCGACCCCGTCGAGGTAGACGACGAAGCCGTCCGCGGACTCACCGGCCTCGACGTCCGGGCCCGGCACGTTGAGACCGGTCGAGGGCTCGACGGGACGCGACGGCTCCGGGACGGGGAGGGCGGCGTCGAGCAGCCCCCGGACGAGCTGGTGGATCCCCGCGTGCACGGCCCCGAACGCGACGGTCGCGAGGGCGGCGCGCAGCGCGGGCGGGCGTGGCGTGGTGCCGGCCGCCCCGGCGCGGCGGGCGCACGCGGTCTCCGCCCACGCGGCCACCGGCACGCCGAGCACCGGGAACGGCGCGGCCACCCCGGCCGCGGCGGGCGCGAGCACGTGCCGGAGCGCACCGGCGGGCACGCCCGCGACCGCGACGAGCGCGGCCGCCGCGCACGTGCTGGCCGCGAGGCTCCCGGCGAGCGCACCACCCACGGCGGCGGCGCTGCGCGTCGGCTGCGCGGCCGGGTGCCGGTACGGCATCCCCGTGCGGCGCAGCGCGGCCTGCCAGTCGACCCCGCCCACCGCGTGCGCTGCCAGGGACAGCCACACGGGTGCGCTCACGTCCTCACCTCCGCTCCTCGCGCCCGGGACGGGCACGCGAGCGAGTATCGCCCTTCCGGCTCAGTACCGGAACGGCTTGGGCGGCGCACTGAGCGCGGCCCGGGGGCACTCGGCGAGCGTGAGGCCGCCGTAGCCGAGCGCCTCGTCGCTCAGCAGCTCCACGGACCAGCCGTGCTCCTGCCCGAACTTCGTCACCGTGACGCGGTACAAGGTGATCTCGTACTTCGTCGGCGTGCCGTACGCGACCTGGACGTTGCCGATGAGCTCGGCGCCGGTGCTGTCGGGGGAGCCGCTCCACGGCCTGTCGTAGCGCGACCACATGGTCGTGGTGCTGTGCCACAGGCCGCCGCTGCTCACGTCGCCGAGGCTGAGCTCGACGAGGATCGCGCGCGCCGCGCCCTCCGGGACGACCGCGGCCGGTCGGATGACCTCCGAGATCACGCCGTCGTCGTACGCCTGCGCGGCGAGCAGCTCGGCGCCGTCCATGTCGAACCTCCGTGCCTGGATGCGTCCACCCGCGGGTGGCGTGCGCCCGGGCCGGCAGGGGAGCGGTCCGGGGTCGTGCGGGGTATCGGCACGCGGCGGCGTCCGCTTGACCCCGGATGTGCGGCGCGTCGGGGGTGGCACCGGCGCGCCTCCTGGGCCAGACTGTGCTCGACCGGGCACGGTGTGCGACACGGACGAGGCCGTTGGGGAAGACGACCCTCGGACGTGGAGGAGAGACCATGCCTGTCGTCACCCGCGGTGTGCTGTACGTGCACTCCGCTGCACGCGCCGTGTGCCCGCATGTGGAGTGGGCCACCGGGCGCGTCCTCGGTATGCGCGTCGACCTCGACTGGGCGCCGCAGCCGCTCGGCCCCGGCCTGTTCCGCACCGAGCTGTCGTGGCAGGGCGAGCAGGGCACGGGGGCGCTGCTCGCGAGCGCCCTGCGGGGTTGGGCGGAGCTGCGGTACGAGGTCACCGAGGAGCCGAGCCGCGGCTGCGACGGGGCCCGGTTCAGCCACGTGCCGGACCTCGGCCTCTTCCACGCCGTCATGGACGTGCACGGCAACACCGTCGTGCCCGAGGACCGCATCCGCACGGCCCTGGAGTCGGGAGACCCCGTCGAGGTCCGCCACCGGCTCGAGCTCGCCCTCGGCTCGGCCTGGGACCGTGAGCTCGAGCCGTTCCGCCACGCCGGCGACGACGCCCAGGTGCGCTGGCTGCACCGGGTGGGCTGAGGCCTGACCGGGGGGTCGCGTCCCGCGGCGGCGGGCGGGGTGTGGGGCCGCGCCCGGCGCCCGCTCACGCTCTCGTGCGTCGCGGTGGGGGTTCTGGCGGTCGTGCTGGGTCTCGGTGACGGTCTGCCCGGCGGTGACGGTGGCGCCCTCGCGGTCGCGACGTTCGTCCTCGTCGAGGCCCTCGCCGTCCTCCTCCTCGTGACGGGGGTGCTGTGGGCGCGCGCCGGCCGCAGCCCGACGCCCGGCGCGCTCCTCGCCCTCGCCGGGGTGCTCCTGCTCCCGCTGACAGCCGGCGCCGCGGCCCTCGGGACGGGCGGGAGCGGAGGCGTGCTCAGCTCCCTCGGGTTCGCGTCCTGCTGGGTCGTCGCGGCGCTCGTCGCCGCCCGGGTGGGGGACCCGCCGCCCGGGTCGGTCCGGCCTCCTGCCCGGCCGCCGTCGCTCGACCGGATGCCGGGCTGGCTGCTCGTCCGCCTCGCGGCCGTCGCGGTCCTCGTCGGACTCCTCGTGCTCGGCGGCTGGTGGGCCGGGCAGGCGTTCACGCTGTTCCCGAGCAAGGAGACCCCGGAGGACCTCGAACGGATCCGGCAGGCGGGCGCGGTGCAGCTCGCCGTGATGGTGGTCGGTGGGGCGGCGCTCGCCCTGTGGTGGGCGGCGCAGCTGCGGCGCCGGGCCGCCGCGGTGCTGGCCGGGGTCGCGGGGGTCGTCGGCGGCCTGTTCAGCGTCGTCGGCTTCCTCGCCTCGCTGCCGGTGTTCCTCACGGCTGTCGTGCTCCTGTTCCTCCCCCCGCGTCCGGTGCCCCCGGCTCACCGTCCGGGTCGGTAGCGTCGGGTCCCGTGCTCGGCACCCTCGACACCGCCCCGGCCCTCGACCGCACCGACCTCCTCGCCGAGCCCGTCGCCGCCGCGGCGCACGCGCTGCCCCGGGACCGGCTCCTCGTCGCGCCGATCGACCCCGACCTCGCCGACACGGCCGCCTTCTGCGAGGCCTACGACGTCGGTCTCGAGGTGTCCGCCAACTGCGTCGTCGTCGCGGGCCGACGCGGGGAGGTGACCCGCTACGCGGCCTGCGTCGTCCTCGCCACCACCCGGGCCGACGTCAACGGGGTCGTGCGAAAGCGCCTGGACGCCCGCAAGGCGTCGTTCGCGCCGATGGCGGACGCCGTCGAGCAGACGGGCATGGAGTACGGCGGCATCACCCCGGTGGGTCTGCCCGCGGGCTGGTTGCTGCTCGTCGACGCCGCCGTCGTCGCGCAGCCGTGGGTCGTCGTCGGCTCGGGGCTGCGCCGCTCGAAGCTCGTGGTGCCCGGTGCGGTGCTCGCCGACCTGCCCGGTGCAGAGGTGGTCACCGACCTGGGGCGCTGACGGGCGCCGGCGTTCCTGGGCTCCGAGGGAGTCGTTGCTGTCGTGGATCGGGCCCGTCAGGCGTTCCTACGACTCCGAGGGAGTCGTTGGTGTCGCGCCCAGTCCTCCCGGCGCAGCCGGTACAGCACGTGCGGGCGCACCCGGTGCCCGAGCGGGACCGACGGGTGCTCGAAGTCCCCGGCGGCGTCGCGTCGCAGGCCGATCCGTTCCATCACCCGCCACGACCGCTCGTTCGTCCGCGCGGTGAACGACACGATCTCGTCGAGCCCGAGGTCGTCGAAGCCGTAGCGGAGCGACTCCAGCGCCGCCTCGGTGGCGAACCCCTGCCCCCAGTGCGCGCGGGCCAGCCGCCACCCCACCTCGACGGCCGGGGTGAAGGGGGCTTCGAACTCCGCCGGCCACAAGCCGGTGTATCCGATGAACTCGCCGGTGTCCGACCGCTCGAGCGCCCACAGGCCGTACTGCCGCTCGGCCCAGCGCGCGAGGACCCGGTCGACGAAGGCGTCGGAGCGCTGCCGGTCGTACGGCGCCGGGAAGTGCTCCATCACCTCCGGGTCGGCGTTGAGCGCGGCGAACGGATCCCGGTCGGCGTCGGTGAACCCACGCAGCACGAGACGCTCGGTCCGCCGGACCGGGACCGCCGCCACCGGGCTCAGAGCGGGATGTTGCCGTGCTGACCGCGCCGCGCCGGAGCCTCCGCGACCGCGCGCGCCAGCGCCGACCGGGTCGACGCCGTCGGCACGACCTCGTCGACGACCCCGATCTCCATGGCGCGCGGGATGCCGCCCGCGAGCCGCTCGTGCTCGGCGGCGAGCTCGAGCTCGACCTGGGCGCGGGCGTCGTCCGGGACCTCGGCGAGCCGGCGGCGGTGGAGGATCCTCACGGCGGCGACGGCCCCCATGACGGCGACCTCGCCGGTCGGCCACGCCAGCACCTTCGTGGCGCCGAGCGCGCGGGAGTTCATCGCGATGTACGCCCCGCCGTACGCCTTGCGCGTCACGAGGGTGACCCGCGGCACGACGGCCTCGCCGAACGCGTGGAGCAGCTTGGCGCCGCGACGGACGACGCCGTCCCACTCCTGCCCGACGCCCGGCAGGTAGCCGGGCACGTCGACGAGCACGACGAGCGGGATGCCGAACGCGTCGCACATCCGCACGAACCGGGCCGCCTTCTCCGCGGAGCTGGAGTCGAGGCAGCCGCCGAGGCGCATCGGGTTGTTGGCGATGACCCCGACGGTGCCGCCGCCGAGGCGACCGAGGGTCGTCACGACGTTCGGCGCCCACCGCGGGTGCAGCTCGAGGTGCTCCCCGTCGGTGTCGAGGAGGTCCTCGACGATCGGGTGGACGTCGTAGGCGCGCTTGACGTTCTCCGGCAGGTGCCGGCCGAGGTCGCGGTCCTTCACCTTCGCCGGGTCGACGCTCGCCGGCCGGCCGAGCAGCGTGACGAGGTCGCGGCCGCGCGCGTAGGCCTCCTCCGTCGTCTCCGTGACGACGTGGACGACGCCCGAGCGACGGCCGTGCGGCTCGGGTCCGCCGAGGCGGAGGGCGTCGACCCGCTCGCCGGTGACGCTGCGGACGACGTCCGGCCCGGTGACGAAGACGCGCCCGTCGGGACCGAGGACGACGACGTCGGTGAGGGCGGGGCCGTACGCGGCGCCGCCGGCCGCGGCGCCGATGACGACGCTGATCTGCGGGACCTTGCCCGACGCCCGCGTCATGATCGCGAAGACCTCGCCGACGGCGTGGAGGCTCACGACGCCCTCGGCGAGACGCGCCCCGCCGGAGTGCCACAGGCCGACCACCGGCACGGAGTCGGCGAGCGCCCGCTCGTACGCGGTGAGGATGACCTTGCAGCCGGCCTCGCCCATCGCGCCGCCCATGACGCGGGCGTCGGAGACGAAGACGACCGCGGGGGCGCCGTCGACGCGGACGCGGGCGGCGAGCATGCCGGAGTCGTCCTGCTCGGTGAGCAGCTCGACGCTGCCGGGGTCGGCGAAGGTCTGCAGCCGCAGCACGGGGTCGCGCGGGTCGACCTCCACCTGCAGGCCGTCGGTGCCGGTCGCCCCGGCCGCCGTGGCGGTCACGACGCGCTCCCGAACGCGAGGGCGACGTTGTGGCCGCCGAAGCCGAAGGAGTTGTTGAGGGCGACCACGGGGCGGGTGCCGTCCCCGAGCGTCCGGGGCTCGTCGCGTACGACGTCGAGGTCGACGTCCGGGTCGAGGTCGGAGATGTTGATGGTCGGCGGCGCGAGTCTCTCCCGCACCGCCGAGATGGCGAACACGGCCTCGACGGCGCCCGCGGCGCCGAGCAGGTGCCCCGTCATCGACTTCGTGCCGGAGACCGCGACGTGGTCGGCGTCGGCGCCGAGCGCGAGCCGGATGGCGCGGGCCTCCGCGACGTCACCGACGGGCGTGGAGGTCGCGTGCGCGTTGACGTGGTCGACGTCGGCAGGGGTGAGGCCGCCGTCGGCGAGGGCGAGCTCGACGGCGCGGGAGGCGCCCATGCCCTCCGGCTCGGGGGCCGCGATGTGGTGGGCGTCGCTCGACATCCCGGCGCCGAGCAGGCGGGCGTGGATCGTGGCCCCGCGGGCCCGGGCGTGGGCCTCGGACTCCAGCACGACGGCGCCCGCGCCCTCGCCGAGCACGAAACCGTCCCGGGAGGAGTCGTAGGGCCGTGACGCGGTCTCGGGGGTGTCGTTGCGGGTCGACAGCGCCTGCATGGCGGCGAACGCCGCCACGGGCAGCGGGTGGACCACCGCCTCGGTGCCCCCGCACACGACGACGTCGGCCCGCCCGGAGCGGATCATCTCCAGGCCCATCGCGATGGCCTCGGCACCGGACGCGCACGCGCTCACCGGGGTGTGGGCGCCCGCCCGGGCCCCCAGCTCGAGACTGACGGTCGCGGCGGGCGCGTTGGGCATGAGCATGGGGATCGCGAGGGGGAACACCCGGCGGGGGCCCTTCGCCTTCATCGTGTCCCAGCTGTCGAGGAGGGTCCACAGCCCGCCGATGCCGCTGGCCATGCACACGCCGAGGCGGGTGCGCTCGACCTCGGGGCTGCCGGCGTCGGCCCACGCCTCCTTCGACGCGATGAGCGCGTACTGCGAGCTGGGGTCGAGCCGGCGGATCTGCACCTTCTCCAGGACCTCGCCCGGCGGCACGGCGAGCTGCGCCCCGAAGGTGACCGGGAGGTCGAAGTCGTCGACCCACGGACCCGTGAACGTCGCCGCCCCGGAGGTGCCCTTGAGCGCGGCCTCCCACGTGCTCGTGGCGTCACCACCGATGGGCGTCGTGGCGCCCAGGCCGGTGACGACCACGCTGATGTCGGTGCTCATGCTGTCTCCTGGTGTGCGGGGGAGCGGGGTGTGGGGGCGCGGGCCGGGGGCTCCCGGCCCGCGCCGTCAGGCCGTGGGGCTCAGCCCTGCGCCTGCGCGATGTAGTTGACGGCGTCGCGCACCGTGGCGAGGTTCTTCACGTCCTCGTCCGGGATGCGGATGCCGAACTTCTCCTCCGCGTTGACGACGATCGTCATCATCGAGAGCGAGTCGATGTCGAGGTCGTCGGTGAACGACTTGTCCATCTCGACCGCGTCGGTCGGCAGGCCGGTCTCCTCGTTGACGATCTCGGCGAGACCGCTCAGGATCTCCTGCTCGCTGGCCATGGGTTCCTCCTGGTGGGGGTGGGTGGTGCCGGGACGTTCGGGTCGTGCGGGTGGTGCTGCGTGCCGCCCGGTCAGGGCAGCTCGACGACCTGGGCGGCGTACACCAGCCCGGCGCCGAAGCCGATGAGGAGCGCGAGGTCGCCGCTCTTCGCGACGCCCTCGTCGAGCATCCGCTGGAGGGCGAGCGGGATGCTCGCGGCGGAGGTGTTGCCGGAGAACGCGATGTCGCGCGCCACCGGCACGTGCTCGGGCAGGCCGAGCTGCTTCACCATCGCGTCGATGATGCGGACGTTCGCCTGGTGCGGCACGAAGACGTCGAGGTCGTCGATGGCGACGCCGGCGGCGTCGAGCGCCTTCTGCGCGACGGGCGCCATCTGCCACACGGCCCAGCGGAACACCGTCTGGCCCGCCATGACGAGGGCGGGGAACTCGCCCTCGACGTGCCGGCCGTCCTCGGCCTTGAGGTCGAGCCACGACTGCTTCTGCATGATGGCCTGCCACTGGGCGCCGTCCGAGCCCCAGACGGTCGGGCCGATGCCGGGGCGGTCCGAGGGGCCGACCACGACGGCGCCGGCGCCGTCACCGAACAGGAACGCGGTCCCGCGGTCGTGGATGTCGGTGAAGTCGGAGAGCTTCTCGACACCGATGACGAGCACGTGGCGTGCGCTGCCGCCGCGGACCATGTCGTTGGCCAGCGCCACGCCGTGGCAGAACCCCGCGCACGCGGCGGACAGGTCGAAGGCGGCGGCGGGCGTGGCCCCGAGCCGCTCGGCGAGCACCGCGGCGGCCGACGGGGTCGCGTAGGGCCACGTGACCGTCGCCATGATGATGGCGTCGACGTCGGCGGGTGCGAGCCCGGCCTGGTCCAGCGCCGCCCGCGCCGCGGGCAGCGACATCTCGACGACGCCCTCGTCGGGGCGGGCCCAGCGCCGCTCGACGATGCCGGAGCGCTCGCGGATCCACTCGTCGGAGGAGTCGATCCACGTGCACACCTCCTCGTTCGTGATGACGCGCTCCGGGCGGTACGCGCCGACGCCGAGGACGCGGGCGTGGCCCGCGCCGACGGGCGGGGCGAGGCGGCCCGGCCGGGTGCTCGTGCCGCTGCTCGTGTCGTTGCTCGTGTCGTTGCTCGTGTCGTTGCTCGTGTCCCGGCTCATGCCATGCCTCCGCTGCCGCTGGTGGTGGGGTGCAGCCGGACGAGCGGCTGGCCGGGCGAGACGGGGTCGCCGTCGTGGACGATCCACTCCACGACGGTGCCGCCGTGGGGCGCGGTGACGTCGTAGGAGTCGCGCAGGCCCTCGACGCGCGCGACGACGCTGCCGGGTCCGACGGTCGCGCCCTCCGGGTGGTCGCCGACGCTCACGAGCCCCTTGGCGGGGCTCACGACGAGCCGCCACGTGGGGCTGACGGCGAGCGGGCTCGTCTGCCCGCCGTGCTCGGCGACGAGGGCCCGAGCGGCCGGCAGGTCGTCCGGGGTCTTGAGCGCGACGACCTCGACACCGGGCAGCGCGCGCTTGGCGAGGTTCGACAGGGTGCCGGCGGGCGGGACCTCGACGACGCCGGTGACGCCGAGGTCGCGGAAGGTCTCCATGCACAGGTCCCAGCGCACCGGTCGCGCGACCTGCTGGACGAGTCGCTCGAGGACGACCCGCCCGTCGTGGACGACCGTGCCGTCCGCGTTGGAGACCAGGCGGCTGCGGGGGTCGTGGGTGGTGATGGCGCGGGCGTAGCCCGTCAGCACGTCGACAGCGGGTGCCATGTGTTCGGTGTGGAAGGCGCCGGCGACCTGCAGCGGGACGACGCGCGCCTTCGCGGGCGGGTCCTCGCGCAGGACGTCGAGCTGCTCGAGGGTCCCGGCCGCGACGACCTGGCCGGCGCCGTTGCGGTTGGCGGCGGTGAGGCCGTGCCGGGCGAGGACCGCCTCGACCTCGTCGGCGTCGCCGCCGAGGACCGCGCTCATGCCGGTGGGGCGGACGGCGCTGGCCTCGGCCATGGCCCGACCGCGTTCGCGGACGAACACCATCGCTTGCTCGGCGGTCATGACCCCGGCGCCCGCCGCGGCGGTGACTTCCCCGACCGAGTGCCCGGCGCCGGCGGCCGTGAGGCGGAAGGCGTCGGAGGGGTGGGGGAACAGCTCGAGCAGCGACACGAGCCCGGCGCCGACGATGAGGGGCTGCGCGACGGCGGTGTCGCGGATGGTGTCGGCGTCGGACGTCGTGCCGTGCGCGACGAGGTCGAGGCCCGCGACGGCGGACAGCCACCGCAGCCTCTCCTCGAAGCCGGGCAGCTCCAGCCAGGGGGCGAGGAAGCCGGGGGTCTGCGACCCCTGTCCGGGGCACACGACGATCAGCACGGGCGCCACACTGTCGCACGCGGGGCCCGCCACGGGCCTGCGGCGCCCACGACAATCCTCGGCGTTGTCTGTAGGAGTCCTACAAACGGCTGGTGCGGGGCGGGCCGGCGAGACGGCCGAGCGCGAGGCCCATCTGCAGCGTCCAGCGCTCCCGGGGGTCCGTCGCGAGGAGGCCGGTCAGCTGCTCGACCCGCGTGAGCCGGTACCGGACGGTGTTGGCGTGGACGAACAGCGCCCGCGCCGTCGCCTCCATCGCCCCGCCGCTGTCGACGTAGGCCTGGACGGTCGCGAGCAGGTCGTTGCCGGCGGCGACGAGCGGGGCGTGGACGAGGTCGACGAGCGCCCGGCGTGCCGCCACGTCCCCCGCGAGGACCCGCTCCGGGAGGAGGGCGGAGGCGAGCACGGGCCGCGGCACGCCGACCCACGCGCGCGCGGCGGTGGCGCCCGCGAGCGCGGCGCGCGCCGAGCGCGGGGCCGTGGGCAGGCCCGCGCGGGTCGGGCCCACGACGACCGGACCGTCCCCGATGTGCTCGAGCATCGCGGTGACGACCGTCATCGGGTCCGCGGCGCCACCGAGGACGAGCACGAGCCTGTCGGCCTGGTGCCCGACGAGGAGCTCGGTGTCGTGGGCCCGGGCCACCCTGCGCAGCACGTGCGCGGCCGGGCCGGGGTCGCCCGGGGCGACGGCGACGGTGGTCGGTGCCTCGACGGGCCACGACAGCGCCGAGGCCTGCGACGCGAGCGACTCGTCGGCCTCACCGCGCACGAGCGCGTCCACGACGAGGGCCTCGAGGCGGGCGTCCCACGCCCCGCGGGTCTCGGCGGCGCGCGCGTAGACCTCCGCGGCGGCGAAGGCGACCTCGCGGGCGTAGCGCAGCAGCAGCACCCGCGCCCGGGTCAGCTCCTCGGGGTCCTCGAGGGTGTCCTCGAGCAGCCGTTCGGACGTGTCGATCGCGAGCCGGACCAGCGTGACGGTCTGGTGGAGGCTGATGAGCCGGGTGAGCTCCCGCGGTGCGGCGCCGAACAGGTCGATGCCGCGGAGACTCGGCCCCACGGGTGCCCCCGCCCGGCACCACCGGACGAACCCCGCGACGCCGGACTGCGCGACCATGCCGACCGACGCGCGGGCCTCCGGCGGCAGCGACGGGAACCACGGCAGCTCGGCGTCCATCCGGGCCAGCGCCTTGCCCGAGATCGTGGAGCTCGCCCACTCCAGGGCCCGCAGCGACCCCTCGCCCAGCAGGACGGGGGCCTCGTCGAGGGTCACCGTCGACCCCGCCGCCGGGTCACCACCCGCCCACGGTATCCGGGGCCGTGCGGCGACCGCGCGCCCCGCGGCGGTGAGGCGTCGGCCGGTGCCTTCGATACTGTGGCGGGACGACCACGAGGGGAGTGTCACGTGGCTGGGCTACGCACCTGGCGGGACCGTCTGCGACGCCGAGGGCAGGGCGGCGCCGACGGCGCCACCGGTGCTCGCGGGACCGCGACCACCGAGGAGCACGTCTCCTCCGTCCACGAGTCGGTCGACGAGGAGCGGCTCCACCAGCTGCTCAAGGAGGACCCGAACGACGAGGTCCGCTTCGCCGAGCTCGCCGCCGTCGTCCGGCGTCGCGCCGCCGAGGGGCACGCGGGCGGCGACCCCGAGCGCGCGCAGGCCGACGCCGTGTGGGCCCTCGCGGAGGAGCTCGCCCACGACCACCGCTCGTGGTACCCGCTCATCGAGCTCGCGCGGCTGTCGCTGCACGACGACCGCGAGGCGGCGCTGCGCCGGCTCGGGGTAGCCGCGGAACGCGACCCCTCCGGCACGGCGCTCGTGCAGGCGCTCGTCCTGCTGCGCCAGGCCGGCGACCACGACGGCGCCCTCGCGCTCGGCATGGGCCACTGGCGCCCCACCGAGCACCCCCTCGGCGCGGGCCGCGAGATGGTGTCGGCCGCCGTCGACGCCCACCGCCTCGCCGAGGCCCGTCGTCACCTCGACGCCCTCGGCGAGCACCCCGACGCCACGGGCGTCGCGGCGATGCGTCGCGACCTCGAGCGGGCCGTCACCGCTGCGGAGCGCGCCCGCCGCAGCTGAGCGCGGGGCGTCCGCGCGACGCCACACCTGCGACAGGGACGTCTTCGGGGTTCAGCAGGTCTCCCGAGCCCGAAGACGTCCCAGTCACCGCTAGGACGTCCCAGTCGCCGCGAACACGTCCCTCAGGCGTCGCCGCCGGCGTTGCCCGTCGTGCCGGCGTTGACGTCGTCGAGGGCGTACTTCTCGTGCGCCTGCCGGACGACGTCCCCGTCGACCTCACCGCGCGCGGCCAGCGAGGCCAGCGCCTGCGCGGCGACGCTCGGACCGTCGACGTGGAAGAACCGCCGGGCGGCCGCGCGGGTGTCGGAGAAGCCGAACCCGTCGGTGCCGAGGGAGCGGAACCGCGTGGGGTCCGGCACGTACTGCGCGATCTGGTCCGGCACGGCGCGCATGTAGTCGCTCACCGCGACCACGGGGCCCGGCGCGTCGGCGAGGCGCTGCGCGACGTACGGCGTGCGCCGCTCCGCGCCCGGGTCCGCGTACGCCTCGGCGTCGGCGGCGAGGCGTACGCGGCGCAGCTCCGACCAGCTCGTCACCGACCACACGTCGGCGACGACCCCCCAGTCCTCGCGGAGCAGGTCGGCGGCCTCCAGCGCCCACGGCACCGCGACACCCGAGGCGAGCAGCTGGACCCGGGGCCCGTCGCCCTCGCCGCCGCGCAGCCGGTACATGCCCTTGAGCACGCCCTCGACGTCGAGGTCCTCGGGCTCCTTCGGCTGCACGTACGGCTCGTTGTAGACGGTGAGGTAGTACATGACGTCCTCGCCGCGGCCCTCGGGCCCGCGGTCGCCGTACATGCGCTCGAGGCCGTCCTTGACGATGTGGCCGATCTCGTACACGTACGCCGGGTCGTACGACACGACCGCCGGGTTCGTCGAGGCGAGCAGCGGGGAGTGCCCGTCGTTGTGCTGCAGGCCCTCACCGGTCAGCGTGGTCCGGCCGGCGGTGGCGCCGAGGAAGAAGCCGCGGCACAGCTGGTCCGCGGCCGCCCACATCGAGTCGCCGGTCCGCTGGAAGCCGAACATCGAGTAGAAGATGTAGATCGGCACCATCGGCTCGCCGTGCGTGGAGTACGACGAGCCGGCCGCGGTGAAGGCGCCGAGCGAGCCGGCCTCGTTGATGCCGACGTGGAGGATCTGCCCGTCCTTCGCCTCCTTGTACGACAGCATGAGGTCGCGGTCGACCGAGACGTAGCGCTGGCCCTTCGGGTTGTAGATCTTCGCCGTCGGGAAGAACGAGTCCATGCCGAAGGTGCGGGCCTCGTCGGGGATGATCGGCACGACCCGGCTGCCGAACTCCTTGTCGCGCATGAGGTCGCGCAGGAGGCGGACGAAGCCCATCGTCGTCGCGACGTTCTGCTTGCCGGAGCCGCGCTTGGCGACGGCGTAGGCGTCGTCGGACGGCAGCTTCATGGGCCCGCGGGAGCCCTTGCGCGACGGGAGCCCGCCGCCGAGCACGCGGCGGCGCTCGCGCAGGTACTCCAGCGTCTCGTCGCCGTCCTCCGGCCGGTAGTACGGCGGGTGGTACGGGTCGGCCTCGAGCTGCTCGTCGGAGACCGGGATCCGGAGCCCGTCGCGGAAGTTCTTGAGGTCGTCGAGCGCGAGCTTCTTCATCTGGTGCGTCGCGTTGCGCCCGGCGAAGTTCGTGCCGAGACCCCAGCCCTTGACGGTCTTCGCGAGGATGACGGTCGGCTGGCCCGTGTGCTCCGTCGCCGCCTTGTACGCGGCGAAGACCTTGCGGTAGTCGTGCCCGCCGCGACGCAGGTTCCAGATGTCGGCGTCGGACTTGTCCTCGACGAGCTTCTTGGTCCGCGGGTCGCGGTTGAAGAAGTGCTCGCGGATGAACGCGCCGTTCTCCGCCCGGTACGTCTGGTAGTCGCCGTCGAGCGTGTCGTTCATGAGGCGCACCAGCGCGCCCTCGCGGTCCTTCGCGAGCAGTGGGTCCCAGTCCCGGCCCCACACGACCTTGATGACGTTCCAGCCCGCGCCGCGGAAGAACGACTCGAGCTCCTGGATGATCTTGCCGTTGCCGCGCACCGGCCCGTCGAGGCGCTGGAGGTTGCAGTTGATGACGAACGTGAGGTTGTCGAGGCCCTCCGACGCCGCCACCTGCAGCAGGCCCCGGCTCTCGGGCTCGTCCATCTCGCCGTCGCCGAGGAACGCCCACGTGTGCTGCTGCGAGGTGTCGGTGATGCCCCGCGCGTGCAGGTACTTGTCGAAGCTCGCCTGGTAGATGGCGTTGAGGGGTCCCAGGCCCATGGAGACCGTCGGGAACTCCCAGAACTCCGGCATGAGCCGCGGGTGCGGGTAGCTCGACGTGCCGCCGACGGGCGAGGACTTCTCCTGCCGGAAGCCGTCGAGCTGCTCCTCGGAGAGACGGCCCTCGAGGTAGGCGCGTGCGTACACGCCGGGGGAGGCGTGGCCCTGGATGAAGACGTGGTCGCCGCCGCTCTCGTGGTCGCGACCCTTCCAGAAGTGGTTGAAGCCGACCTCGTAGAGGGTCGCCGAGGAGGCGTACGTCGAGATGTGGCCACCGACGCCGATGCCCGGCGCCTGCGCGCGGTGCACCATGACGGCGGCGTTCCACCGGATCCAGCGGCGGTAGCGCCGCTCCGTCTCCTCGTCGCCGGGGAACAGGGGCTCGCTCTCCGGCGGGATCGTGTTGACGTAGTCCGTCGCGGTGAGGCTCGGCACCCCGAGGTGCTGCTCGCGCGCCGCCTGGAGCAGCTGCAGCATGAGGTAGCGCGCGCGCTCCTTGCCGCCGGCCTCGACCGCGGCCGCGAGCGACTGCCGCCACTCCGCCGTCTCCTCGGGGTCGACGTCCGGCAGCTGGGCGAGCAGGCCGTCCAGCATCGGTGCGTCGTCGTTGGCCACGGTTCCTCCACAGCGTCGTCTGCCGTCGTCCTGCACACCCTCGCCGAGGGCGTGCGGGGCCGCGGGCAGGGGTCTCCGGCACGCGTCCCGCACCCCATCCTGGCCCTTCGCGCGGGGCGGACCAACAGCAGGGGTCGGTGCGACGCGACCGCGCCACGCTTGCGCGGTGCGCGGCGGGTGGGGTGGACTACTGCGACCGGCGCGCACCGTCGCCGGGGCGAGGGCCTGGGGGCCAGGGACGTAGGGAGCTCACGACATGTCTGCCACCGCCGACCGACCGGCGGACACGGACCTCGCGCGACGCCTCGGCATCCGCGCGGGGCAGGTAGTCCAGGAGTTCGGCTGGGACGACGACGTCGACGAGGACCTGCGCCGTTCGATCGAGGAGACCGCGGGGGAGCCCCTGGAGGACGAGGACTCCATCGAGGTCGCGGACGCGGTGCTCGTGTGGTTCCGCGACGGGGACGGCGACCTCGTCGACACCCTCGTCGACGCGCTCACCAACCTCGGCGACGGCGGTGTCGTGTGGCTGCTCACCCCGAAGGCGGGCCGCCCCGACCACGTCGAGCCCGGCGACATCGAGGAGGCCGCGCTGACCGCGGGCCTGCACGCCACGTCGAGCGTGAGCGCGTGCCCCGACTGGTCCGGCACCCGCCTCGCCAGCCCCAAGGGCCGGCGCTGAGGTGACGCTCGAGCGCGAGCGGTCCACGGACCGCCCCGACATCGGCCTGCCGCTGGAGGGCACCGTCCCGCTGGTCGGCGAGCCGGCGCCCGCGTTCGCCCTGCGTGACCAGCACGGCCAGCAGGTCGGGCTGCCGGAGCTGCTGGCCGGCGACGCGCGCGCCACGCTGCTCGTCTTCTACCCCTTCGCCTTCTCCGGCACGTGCACGGGCGAGCTGTGCGAGCTGCGGGACGACCTCGCGGCCTTCGCCGCGGACGGGGTCCAGGTCGCAGGCCTGTCGTGCGACCCGACGCACGCGCTGCGGGCGTGGGCGGACGCCGAGGGCTACCGCTTCCCGCTCCTCAGCGACTTCTGGCCCCACGGTGAGGTCGCGCGACGCTACGGCGTGTTCCTGCCGACCCTCGGCTTCGCCACGCGCGGGTCCTTCCTCGTCGACCGCGACGGGGTCGTGCGGTGGTCGGTGGTCCTCGGACCCGGCCAGGCCCGCGACCTCGGGTCGTACCGGAGCGCCGTCACGGCGCTGTGAGCGCGGCTACCCTGCGACGCAGGGGCCTGTAGCTCAGTTGGTCAGAGCACCGCGCTTACACCGCGGGTGTCGTCGGTTCGAGCCCGGCCGGGCCCACGAGGAGCGCTACTCGCGGTGACGTCCACGCACTAGCCTCCGCAGCATGGCGGTCACCCTGCGCGACCTCGTCGACGTCCTCGACGCGACGTACCCGCGAGCCCTCGCCGAGGACTGGGACGCCGTCGGGCTCGTGTGCGGCGACCTCGACGACGAGGTCCGCACGGTCCTCCTCAGCGTCGACGTCACCGACGCGGTCGTCGACGAGGCCCTCGACAGCGGCGCGCAGGCGCTCGTCGCCCACCACCCGCTCCTGCTGCGCGGCGTGCACGGCGTGGGCACCGACTCCCCGAAGGGACGGCTGGTCCACCGCCTCGTGCGGGGCGGGTGCGCGCTCTTCACCGTCCACACGAACGCCGACTCCGCCGCGCCCGGCGTCTCCGACGCGCTCGCCCGCGTGGTCGGCCTGACGGCCCTGGAGCCGCTGGCGCCGTCCGCGGGCGCGGCGCACCACCTCCTCGTCACGCAGGTGCCCACGGCGCACCGCGAGGCGGTCGTCGACGCCCTCGCCGCCGCCGGCGCGGGGCACCTCGGCGACTACGACCGCTGCGCGTGGACCGTGACGGGGACGGGCACCTTCGAGCCGCAGGCGGGCGCCGAGCCCGCCGTCGGCCGGGTCGGCGCCCGCGAGGAGGTCGCCGAGGACCGCGTCGAGATGGTCGTGCCGCCGCACCGTGCCGCGGCCGCCGTCGCGGCCCTGCGGGACGCGCACCCGTACGAGGAGCCGGCGTTCCAGCTGCTCGCCACCGTGCCGTCGGCGGGCGCCGAGGGGCTCGGGCGGGTCGGACAGCTGCCGTCTCCCATGAGCCTGCAGGCCTTCGCCGAGCACGTGGCGCGGGTCCTGCCCCGCACCGTCGGCGGCGTCCGCATCGCCGGGCCCGTCCACGCGCAGGTCGAGCGGGTCGCCGTCTGCGGCGGCGCGGGCGACAGCCTCATCGGCGCCGCCCGGGCGGCGGGCGCGGACGTGCTGGTGACCGCGGACCTGCGCCACCACCCCGTGCAGGACGCGCTCGAGGCCGGCGGGCCGTGGCTCGTCGACGTCTCGCACTGGGCGAGCGAGTGGCCGTTCCTCATCGGCGCGCGCGAGCGGGTGCTCGCCGCGCTCGACCCCACCGCGGAGCACCTGGAGGTCACGGTGTCCCGTACCGTGACCGACCCGTGGACCTCCCGCGCCTGAGGCACCTCCGGCGCGGGCCAGCCGACCGCTCGAGGAGACCGACGTGGTGACCGTGGACCCCGCCGACCAGCAGAGGCTGCTCGAGGTGCAGGCCCTCGACACGCGACTGGACCAGGTGCAGCACACGCGGGCGACGCTGCCCGAGGCCGCCCGGGCCGCCGAGCTCGAGACCCTCCTGCGGTCCCTGCGCGACGACGTCGTCCTCCTCCGTACGAAGGTGTCCGACCTCGACCGCGAGGTCGCGCGGGCCGAGAACGACGTCCAGGCGGTCCGTACACGCGCCGAGCGCGACCGCGCCCGGCTGGAGGCGGGGCAGGGCTCGGCGAAGGACCTCGTCGGGCTGCAGCACGAGCTGGAGTCCCTCGCCCGGCGCCAGTCCGACCTCGAGGACGCCGAGCTCGAGGTCATGGAGCGTCGCGAGGAGCAGGCCGGTCTCCTGGAGGCGACGGAGGCGCGCCTCGCCCGTACCGAGTCCGAGCACGACGAGGCCGTGGCGGCCCGCGACGTGCGGCTCGCGGAGCTGGCCTCGCAGGAGGAGGCCCTGCGCGACGACCGGAAGGCCGCTGCCACCGGTCTGCCCGAGGCGATGACGAGGATCTACGAGCGGCTTCGGGACCGCCTCGGCAGCGGCGCCGCCCCGCTGGTGGAGGGCCGCTGCGACGGCTGCCGGATGCCGCTGGCGCCGTCCGACCTCCACGCCCTCACCTCGCGGCCCGCCGACGAGCTGCTCCGCTGCCCCGAGTGCGAGCGGATCCTCGTGCGGGACGCCGGCACCGCCGCGTGAGCGGGAGGCGGCTCGTCGTCGAGGCCGACGGCGGCTCACGGGGCAACCCCGGACCTGCAGGGTGGGGGGCGCTCGTGCGCGACGCCGACGGCCCGGTGCTCGCGCGGGCGGGGGAGCGGTGCGGGCGGACGACGAACAACGTCGCCGAGTACTCCGGCCTGGTCGCCGGGCTGCGGATGGCCGCGGCGATCGACCGCACGGCGTCGGTCGAGGTGCGGATGGACTCCAAGCTCGTCGTCGAGCAGATGTCGGGCCGCTGGAAGATCAAGGACCGGCGTCTCGCCGGGATCGCCGCGGACGCGAGCCGGGCCTTCGACCCCGCGCGGGTCCGCTACACGTGGGTGCCGCGGGCGCAGAACGCCGCCGCGGACCGGCTCGCGAACGACGCGATGGACGGGCGCGAGCGGCGGGTCGCGGACGTGGTCGCCTCGCTGGGCGGAGCCGGGCCGGACGACGCGTCGCACGACCAGGACGACGATCCCGGGCCGGCGCGGTCCACCGCGGAGGTGGCCGAGCGCACGGCCGCCCCGGTGGCCGTCCAGGTGCCCGACCCGGTGAGCGCCACGACCGTCCTCCTCGTCCGTCACGGTCGCACGAGGCTGACGCAGGAGCGGCGCTTCAGCGGCGCCGCGGGCGACGACGCCGGTCTCACCGAGGAGGGCAGGGCGGACGCCGTAGGGGCGACGGTGTTCCTCGAGGGCGTCGGGGTGGACGCGGTGGTGGTGTCGCCGCTGCGGCGGGCCCGGCAGACCGCCGACCTCCTCGGCAGCGCGCTGGCCTGGCCGGCGCCGCAGGTCGAGGAGGGGTGGGCGGAGGTCGCCTTCGGCGCGTGGGACGGGCTCACCGCCGCGGAGGTGCAGCAGCGCGACCCCGAGCTGTTCGCGCGGTGGCTCACCGGGACCGACGTCGCACCGCCGGGAGGAGAGTCGATGCGGGCGCTGGAGGCGCGAGTTGCGGCGTCCTTCGACGACCTCGTCCGGCGCCACCAGGGCGGCACCGTCGTCGTCGTGTGCCACATGACGCCGATCCGGTCCGTCGTCCGTCGCGTCCTCGGGGCCGGGGAGCAGGCGCTGTGGCGCCTGCGCTGCGCGCCCGGATCGCTCACCACCGTCCGGTCGTGGGACGACGGCGGCGCGGAGGTCGACGGCGTCGGCCTCCACGTGCCCGCCGGCGCCGCGCCGACCCTCTTCTGAGGGCCGGCGCAGCGCCGCCCTCGGATCAGTCGAGCGTCGGGACGTCGACGACCTCGTCCGCCACCACGACGAGCTCGTTCTCGTAGTCCACGAGGACGTCCTGCTCGTCGTCGAGGTCGAAGTCGGTCTCGAGGACGTCCGGGGTGTAGAGCGTCCGGACGGTGCCCGTGACCTGGACGAGCTCGCCCTCGCTGAACTCGCTGGTGTCGGCGGCGAGGACGAGCGTGTCGTCGGCGCCGATCGCCATGGTGTTGTCGCCGAGGATCTCCGAGACCTCGTTCTGCATGGTCACGGTCTCGCCCATGATGATGTCCTGGGCGACCTCGCCCTGCTCCTCGGCGTCCTCCACGACGGTGTCGTCGCTGCAGCCGGCGAAGCCGGTGAGAGCGAGCGCCGCAGCGGCCGCCGCCCCACCGCCGACGGCGGTCCGGGTGCGGCGCGCACCTGTCGTGGGGGCGGTCGGGGTGGTCGTGCGTGTCATGTCGTCACCTGTCCTTCCGTCGTCGCGACATGCGTGCACCCCACCGGTCACCGCCGGGCGGGGAAGCGATTCGTGCTGCGTCGTCACGATGCGGTAACGCCGGGTCGGCGAGGACTACGCTGCTGCCGGGACGAGCCGGCCGGGCGGCCGCGTCGGGCCTCCGGGCCCGCCGAGGAAAGTCCGGGCTCCGCAGGGCGAGGTGGTGGGTAACACCCACCCGGGGTGACCCGCGGGAACAGTGCCACAGAGAGAAGACCGCCACCGGACGGGCGACCGGCCGGGGGCAAGGGTGAAAGGGTGGTGCAAGAGACCACCAGCGTGCCGGGTGACCGGCGCGGCTAGGCAAACCCCACCTGGAGCAAGGTCAGACAGGACGCGTCCGAGGGCTGCCCGCCCGAGCGTCCGGGTGGACCGCACGAGACCGTCGGCGACGACGGCCCTAGATGGATGGTCGCCCCCGGTGCGCGAGCACCGGGACAGAACCCGGCTTACAGGCCGGCTCGTCCCCCCGGTACCTCGTCGACGCCGCTGCAGGATGCTCGCGGGTGCGCGCGACGGGTGGACCTCTCCTAATCTCATGACAGTGGCCGTGACACGGTTGTAGCGTCCGCTCACGCTGCCCACCACGGAGGTCGGAGCGTTCCAGGGGGGAGCGTCCGTGCGGCGCCGTCATCACGTCACAGTCACCGTTGCCGTCGCGCTGCTGACGGCGTCCGCGCTCGCCGGACCCGCCGCCGCGACGGCGGACCCGTCCGTGTACGCGCACCCGCGCGAGCTCCTGCGTGCCCTGCCCGTGGCGGCCGAGGGTGGGGCGGGGTTCTCCCCGGCTGAGTTCGAGCACTGGGTAGACGCGGACGGCGACGACTGTGACACGCGCGAGGAGGTGCTGATCTCCGAGGCCCGCGTCCGTGCGACCGTCGGGGCTGGCTGCGAGATCCTCGACGGGCAGTGGCGCTCGTGGTACGACGCCACGACGGTGACGAGCCCGGGCGGCGTCGTCGTCGACCACCTCGTGGGTCTCGCCGAGGCGTGGGACTCCGGTGCGAGCCGCTGGTCGGCGGAGACCCGCCGCGCCTACGCCAACGACACCGACTTCCGCCCGACGCTGTCGGCGGTCGGTCGTGCGGTGGAGAGCGCCAAGGGAGACCAGGACCCCGCGGAGTGGACGCCGAGCCTCTTCAGCCTCGGCTGCCGCTACGCCACCGAGTGGATCATGGTGAAGTACCGGTGGGGCCTGGCCGTCGACACGGCCGAGAAGGCGGCACTGTCCGAGCAGATCTCGGGCGGGTGCGCGCTGCAGAACCTCCGCCGTCCCGAGCGGGCCACGATCGTCCTCGACACGCCGGCGCCCCAGATGGGCTCCGAGCTGCTGGTGTACGACGCCGACCGGGGTCGTCGGGTGCTGGTGGACCTGCGGGCGGACGGGTCGACGGGCACGTTCAGCGACACGACGTGGTCGGCGGGCTGGGACGCGGTGACCGCGGTGGAGGTCGACGGGACGCCGGGCAGCGAGCTGGTGGTGTACGACGCCGACCGGGGTCGTCGGGTGCTGGTGGACCTGCGGGCGGACGGGTCGACGGGCACGTTCAGCGACACGACGTGGTCGGCGGGCTGGGACGCGGTGACCGCGGTGGAGGTCGACGGGACGCCGGGCAGCGAGCTGGTGGTGTACGACGCCGACCGGGGTCGTCGGGTGCTGGTGGACCTGCGGGCGGACGGGTCGACGGGCACGTTCAGCGACACGACGTGGTCGGCGGGCTGGGACGCGGTGACCGCGGTGGAGGTCGACGGGACCCCGGGCAGCGAGCTGGTGGTGTACGACGCCGACCGCGGCCGCCGGGTGCTCGTCGACCTCTTCGACGACGGGTCGACAGGGACCATCAGCGACACCGTGTGGTCCGTCGGGTGGGAGACGGTGGCGTCCGTGGAGGTCGACGGGACGCCGGGCAGCGAGCTGCTGGTGTACGACGCCGACCGCGGCCGCCGGGTGCTCGTCGACCTCTTCGACGACGGGTCGACGGGCACCTTCACGGACACGACCTGGTCGGCGGGGTGGGACGTCGTCACCGCTGTGGAGGCCGACGGGACCTGACGTCGTCGTGGAGGGTGGTGGGACGCCGGATCATCGACGCGTGGACACGGGACCCGGGCCGGCGTGTCACCCGCTGGTGAGACGCGCGAGGAGCCCGGCGCGCACGTCCGGCCAGTCCTCCGCCGTCACGGAGAAGACCACGGTGTCGCGCACCGTGCCGTCCTCGCGGCGCTGGTAGCGACGCAGCACCCCCTCCGGGCGGGCCCCGAGGCGCGCGATGGCCTGTTGGGAGCGGACGTTGCGGACGTCGGTCTTGAGCTGCACGCGGCCGGCTCGCAGGTCGTCGAACGCGTAGCCGAGCAGGAGGAGCTTGCACGCGGGGTTGACGTGCGAGCCCCACACGGCTCGCGCGTAGGCCGTGGCGCCGACCTCGAGCCGGGCGTCGTGCACCGACACCTCGAGGTAGCTCGACGTGCCGACGACCCGGCCGCCGTCGTCGAGGACGCACCACTGGTGCCAGCCGGCTGACGCGCGCGAGCGCAGGACGGCCGCGAACGAGGCCGTGTCGTGCGCGCGCCCGGCGAGGTGGCACCACACGTCGTCGTGGTCGAGCGCCTCGCGCAGGGGGTCGGCGTCCGCGTCCGGGTCCAGGGGCCGCACCCGCACCCCGTGCCCGCTCAGGCTCACCCCGACCGGCACCGGCCAGCGCATGGCCGGCCACGCCGTGTCCGCCGGCCGCGGGTCCGGCGCCGGCACCTCTGGCGGTGAGCCCGTCACGACTCAGGCGGCGGGCAGGAGCCCGCGCCGGCGCAGGAGCGGCTCGGGACGCGGCGCCCGGCCGCGCACCGCCTCGAACGCCGCCATCGGGTCGACGGCGCCGCCGCGGGACAGCAGCTCGGCCCGGAACCGGTCGCCGAGGTCGCGGACCAGGCCGCCGTTCTCGGTGAACCAGTCGACGAGCTCGGCGTCGAGGACCTCGCTCCAGATGTAGCCGTAGTAGCCGGCGCTGTAGCTGCCGCCGAACACGTGGGCGAAGTAGCCGCTGCGGTAGCGGGTCGGCACGCTCGCGACGTCGAGGCCGTGGCGGCGCAGCGCCTCGGCCTCGAACGCCTCGACGTCCTCCGCCGCGACCTCCCGCCCGGCGGGCAGGGAGTGCCACGCGAGGTCGAGCACGGTCGCGGCGAGGTACTCGGTGGTCCGGAAGCCCTCGCCGTAGCCGAGGGCGTCCTTGAGGCGCGCCACGCGCTCGGCCGGCAGCGGCTCGCCCTCGTGCACGGCGTAGCGGGGGAGCACCTCCGGGTGCCACGCCCACAGCTCGTTGACCTGCGAGGGGAACTCGACGAAGTCCCGCGGCACCGACGTGCCGGAGAAGCGCGGGTACGTGACGTCGGAGAACAGCCCGTGCAGGGCGTGGCCGAACTCGTGGAACGCGGTGTCGACCTCGTCGGCGGTGAGGTGCGCGGGCGCACCTGCGCCCGGCCTCGGCACGTTGAGGCAGACCGTGACGACGGGTCGGTGCCCGAGCAGGTGCGACTGGTCGACGAACGTCGTCATCCACGCTCCGCCCCGCTTGGTCGGCCGTGCGAACCAGTCGGCGACGAACAGGCCGATCCCGCGCCCGTCGACGTCGTGGACCTCGAACGTCTGCACGTCCGGGTGGTAGGTCGGCAGGTCCGGCCGCTCGGTGAACGACAGCCCGTACAGCCGTCCGGCGGCGTGGAGGACCCCGTCGACGACGACCCGGTCCAGGCGCAGGTAGGGCCGCAGCTCGGCGGCGTCGACCGCGAAGCGCGCGGAGCGCAGCCGCTCGGCGTAGTACGCGTGGTCCCACGGCTGCAGCGGTCCCTCGTGGCCGTCGGCGTGGAGCAGCTCCTCGAGCTCGGCGGCCTCCGCGCGCGCGTTCGCGGCGGCCGTCGGGCACATGCCGGCGAGGACGTCGAGGACGGCGGGGAGGCTGCCGGCCGTCTGGTCGTCGAGGACGTAGTCCGCGTGGGTGGCGTGACCGAACAGCGCCGCCCGTTCCGCCCGCAGGGCGGCCATGCGCACGAGGACCGGACGGGTGTCGACCGTGCCGTCGCGGCCCAGCCCCCGCCCGACCGCCGCCTCGTGCAGCTCGCGTCGCAGGTCGCGGTCCTGCAGGTCGACGAGGACCGGCTGCGGGGTCGGCAGGACGAGGGTGAGGAGCCAGCCGTCGAGCCCTCGCTCGGCGGCGGCGGCAGAGGCGGCGGCCTTCGCGCCGTCGCCGAGCCCCCGGAGCCGGTGCTCGTCGAGGACGTGGACCGCGGCCTCGTTGGAGGCGTCTGTGACGAGCGTGGAGAAGCGCTGCGACAACGTCGACAGCTCGGTGTTGATCTGTCGTAGCCGCTCCTTCGACGTCTCGTCGAGCGCGGCCCCGGCCCGGACGAAGTCGCGGTGGTAGCGCTCGACGAGCCGCACCTGCTCCGCGTCGAGGCCCGAGTCGTGACGTGCCGAGTGGACGGCGTCGACCCGGGCGAAGACGCGGGCGTCGAGGTGCAGCGCGTCCCCGTGCGCGGCCAGCAGGGGCGCGAAGCGGGCGTCGACCGCCCGGACCCCCTCGGTGCCGTGCGCGGACGAGAGCGCGTTCACGACGGCGGTCACCCGCGCGAGGAGGGCGCCGCTGCGCTCGAGGGCCTCGAGGGTGGTGGTGAACGTGGCGGGGGCGGGGTCGGTGGCGATGGACTCCCACTCGGCGCGCTGCTCGGCCAGGCCTGCCTCGAGGGCCGGTGCGAGGTGCTCCTCACGGATCCGGTCGAACGGCGGGAGGCCGTACGGCAGGTCGCTCGGCACGGCGAACGGGTTGCCGGGATCGAGCGGGAGGGGAGCGGGTGCCGTCGTCGTCACGGGTCCGGAGCCTACGTGCCGTGCGGTACCTGCACTTTTACTGGGTAACAGACAGAAGCCGAGAGAACCACAGGCGCAAGGGGGTTGGTAGTGCGCGGAAGTCGTGCTTGTATTCGGCCCGTGGACGACGCCGTCACGAATTCTCCCGTTCCGTCCGTTCGCTCCTGCCGGACGGGTGCCTGGCTCGTGGGTGCCCGCGGGTCGGTCGCGACGACCGCCGTGCTGGGCGCCGCGGCCGTCCGCGCCGGTCTCGCCGGTCCCGTCGGTCTCGTCAGCGAGCTGCCTTCCCTGGCGCCCGCCGCGCTGCCGTCGCTCGAGGACGTCGTGCTCGGCGGGCACGACGTCGTCGTCACGGGCTACCGCAAGCGTGCCGAGGTCCTCGCCGCGCAGGGCGTCGTGCCGCGCGACCTCGTCGTCGCCCTCGGCGCCGAGCTCGACGCGGCGGACGCCGACGTCGTCGTGCCCGCGGCCGAACCCGACCAGCGCCGCCGCGTCGCCGCCCTCGCCGCGGCGATGCGGGACTTCCACGGGCGCCACGACCTCGACCGTCTCGTCGTCGTCGACGTCTCGAGCACGCAGCCGCCGCTCGACACCGACGACGCCGAGCTCGTCACCGACCTCGCCTCGCCCGAGGCCGTCCGCGCCGCCTGGGACGCGGGCCGTTCCCCGCTGCCCGCGAGCGCCGAGGCGGTGTGGGCGGCCTACGAGGCCGGCGCCGCGGTCGTCGCGTTCACGCCCAGCCCCGGCGTCGGCGTCCCCGCCGTCGCCGAGCTCGGCCGCCGCGCCGGTGTCCCGTGGGCCGGTGCGGACGGCAAGACCGGCGAGACGCTGCTGAAGTCGGTGCTCGCACCGATGTTCGTCCAGCGGGCGCTGCACGTGGACTCGTGGTCGTCGTTCAACATCCTCGGCGGCGGGGACGGGCAGGCGCTCGCCGACCCTGTCGCCGCCCGCAGCAAGACCGCCACCAAGGCCGCGGCGCTCGAGGCGATCGTCGGGCGCCCGGTGCCCGGCCCCCTCCACATCGACTACGTCGCCGACCTCGGCGACTGGAAGACCGCGATGAACCACGTCGGCTTCACCGGCTTCCTCGGCACGCGCATGCAGCTGCAGTTCACGTGGCAGGGCTGCGACTCCGCGCTCGCGGCGCCGCTCGTCCTCGACCTCGTCCGGCTGCTCGCCGCGTGCGCGGACGCCGGCCGGAGCGGCGCGGTGCCGGAGCTCGGGTTCTTCTTCAAGGACCCCGTGGGCAGCCACGAGCACGCCCTCGCCGAGCAGTGGCACGCCCTCCTCGGCCTCGTCGACGAGCTCGCGGGACGACGCCCGTGAGTGCCACGTGGCGGGACTGGGCGGAGCTCGTCCGGCTGCCCGCCGTCGTCACCGTGCCCGGCGACGTCCTCGTCGGCCTCGCCGCCGGCGACGGCCCGCGCGCCCGAGCGGGGTGGGCGCTGCCGCTGTCGTCGGTGGCGCTGTACTGGGCCGGCATGGCCCTCAACGACTGGGCCGACCGCGACCTCGACGCCGAGGAGCGGCCCGAGCGACCGCTGCCCAGCGGGCGGGTCGCGCCCACGCACGCGCTCGGTGCGGCCGCCGGGCTGACGGCGGCCGGGGTCGGTGTCGCGGCCCTGGCGGGCGGGCGGCGCCCGGCCGCCGTCGCCGCGGGGATCGGCGCGGCGGTCTGGCTCTACGACCTCGCCGGCAAGCGGGGCCCGCTCGCGCCGGTCAGCATGGCCCTCACGCGCAGCCTCGACGTGCTGCTGGGGGCGGCCGCCTCGCGGCAGGGCACCCGGGCCGCGCTGCTGCCCGCGCTGGCGGTCGGCCTCCACACCCTCGCCGTCACCGACCTCAGCCGTGGCGAGGTGCACGGCAGCGAGCCCGTCCCCGCCACCCGCGCCCAGGTCGCGACGCTCGCCGCGGCGGGCGGCTCCGTCGCGGTCGCCGGGGCGGGCGCCCGCAGCGCGTGGCGCGCGGGCCGGCCGTGGCAGGCCGCAGGGCACG